>JBEIHA010000099.1:0-9994 GCA_040381635.1 Pseudobdellovibrionaceae bacterium | reverse complement strand
TCCCGACTATGACTTCGAAAAATTCAAAGTGAAAATTCTGGCCGAAAATGCCGACAAAAAGCCGCGACCCGAAGAATGGATCATTGTTTATGATATTCAAGGTCCCGGCTCGGTCACCAAGCCCGTCGACTGCCGTCCCGATACGATCACCGCGATGACCGGTGCGGACGTCGATGCCAAGCGTTTCACCACGGTGCTGCCCAAGAGCACCTGCCTGAAGGTAGGTCATCTGGTCATGTTGCAGGTTCCGCTGGAGGAATCCACCGTCGCCGAAATTCCGGCGAAAGTGGTCGCTGTTGAAGAAAAAGCCGAAGGCGTTTTCGTTACCGTAGAAAGAATCGTCGGAGGTCAACCGTGAAATCCCTATTCGCCTTAACCGCATTGTTGATAATGACGTCGGCCTGCGCGACCCGCCGGATGGCAGAGACCGTAACCTCCGTCCCGAAAGACGCCCCTCGGGTGAGCGTGATGACATTCAACGTGGAAAACCTTTTTGATTTTGAAGATGACCCAGCCAAAACAGACGAGGCCTTCTTGCCCTCGGGCGCGAAATGGAGCGAGGTTTTTCAAAACAAGTGCCGCTATCAATCCATGAAGTACAAAGATTCAAAAGCTTCTAACGAAGAGGACAGAAACGAGACCGGCCTTACCACCTTTCGCACGGATGAATGTTTAGGAAAAGACTGGTCGCCACGTATCGTTCGCCGCAAATTTGAACGCATCACCGACGTGGTCCAACAAGTTGAAAACGGCCGTGGCCCCGACATCTTGCTGTTACAAGAGGTCGAAAACCGCCGCATCGTCGAACGTTGGAACAAAGAGTATTTGCAAGCCATGGGCTACACAACTTTGATTCACTTGGAAAGCCCCGATGAACGCGGCATTGACGTCGCGATATTGTCCAGACTCGAAGAGATCGGCGAAGCCAAGCTTCATTTGATTGATTTTTCCCATGAGCCGACGATTGAAGTTTCTGATCAGCGCCCGACCCGCGGAATTTTAGAGGGCCGATTGAAATTGCCCGATGGTACGCCACTCGCGGTTTTCGCCATTCACTTCCCGTCCCAAGGGGCTTCGACGTTACATCGCAGTGCGGGCTTAAAGACTTTGAAAGCGGTAGCCGCCAAGGTTGAGCCAGGAACCTTGGTGATTGCCGGCGGCGATTTCAACATCACTTCGGCGGAAGAATTTAAGCAGAAGTACTATCGCGATTTGATCTCGGACCAGTTCTACGTTTCCCATCAACTGGGTTGTGCGGACTGCCCGGGATCCACTTATTACTCGCGCGACAACACCTGGTCGTTCTTTGACGTGCTGTTGTTTTCAAAGCCGCTGATGAATGACAATTCGACATGGAAGATCGATCCGGCTTCGATCAAGTTGGTCAACAGCAGCCGCTATCAAATCGATCATCGCGGCAGCCCCGCGAAATTCCGCACGGGCAAGGGCTCCGTCGGCGTTTCCGACCACTGGCCTATGTACGCCGAGATTTACGCCAATCCCTCTGAACAGAGCGCGGGAGCAAAATAATGAAACACCTGATTGTCTTTTTGCTCTTCGTTAGCGCTCACGTTCAGGCGCAGGTCTCCGTTCAAGAATCGGACAGCGCGAACTATCTTCGCATCTTCAGTCGACAAGTGAATTTCAACTTCTTCAATATCGCTTCGGTCGAATCAGACAAAGCGGGCGAAACCGGCGGCAGGCTTTCCACCTATAGCTACTTGACCGGCGCCACTTGGATCAATGCGAACTACCGGGCGGCGTTGCGCCTTCCTTTCCAATACAATTCAGCCGGGACCGATCGCTTCAATGGTGAAAAGGTCAACGAGTCCGAGATGTTTCTACAAGACATCATCATTGGTCTGCAGAACTACAATTTGCTCTATATGCCGCTCGATATGGAACTCTACTGGGAAGGTCGCGCTTATCTGCCGACGTCTAAGAATTCGAAGCGAGCCGGACTGATCACGCGTCTGCGTAACAACTTTATCTTAAGCCGCGTGTTTTCTCGCTATTTCGAAATGGAATACGATCAGAAGTTCAGCTACTTCATCCAGTCCCGCTCGGCCTACAGCAACACCTTCAATGACGAAGAAGGCTACGAACGTACGGTCGTATCGACCACCAAGAATATGGAGATCGAGCACTCGATCCGCGCCTGGGGAAAGATCACCCCTCAAGTGGCCGTCGGCTGGATGGTGGGCTCAAATGAAGAATACTGGAACAAGTCGGACGCCGAACAGCGCTCGAAGCCGGGGCGCCGCGTGTGGGTGACCGGACCGCAATTGGCCTTCCCGATCACCAACAACGCCAATTTTATTTTAGCTTATGAAGACGCAGTCGACCGCGACAACGGCGACACCAAAGAACTAGGCAAATTCTACTCCAAAAATTCCCAGATCGGCCTGTTCAGCTTCATCCGTTTTTAAGAAAGGTACCCTCAAGAAAAGAGCCAGGAGTCTTTTTGAAAGACTTGGTTTGAGCCGCGCGGAGAGCGTTTTGCCATTGGGCACTGAGCTAAATCCAATTTTTTTGATCGAGCAGAAAACCGTCGGGCATCGTTGGGTGAAGCTCTTCGTAGGTCTTCACTTCGCCATTGCCTAAGCGACGGTTGACGCTATCGCGGCCCACTTCCGAGGGCTCGCGCGCGCCGAGGGCGCTAAGCAATTCCACCAGGTGATGAACAGTTTCGTGTTGAAAGCGGTAAACACGCTCGGATTTCGAAGTGACGTTTAATCCAGCCATCAATTGCGGATCGCTGGTCGCAATGCCCGTAGGGCAATCGTTGGTGTTGCAACGAAGAGCTTGGATGCAACCCATCGACAGCATCATTCCCCGCGCCGAATTCACGATGTCCGCGCCAAGGGCGACTTTCTTTAAGATATCAAACGAGGTGATCACTTTTCCGCTGGCCACCACGCGGATGTCTTTTTTCAAATCAAAGCCGCGCAAAGTGTCGATGACAAAAGTGAGACCGTCTTCCAAAGGCGTTCCTACGTAATTTGAAAACTCTAAGGGAGCCGCCCCCGTGCCGCCTTCGCCGCCGTCGACCGTAATGAAATCAGGCTTGATTCCTGTTTCCAGCATCGCTTTGCAGACCGCGATGAACTCGTGCCACTGCCCGACGCAAAGTTTGAAGCCAACCGGTTTACCACCGCTGAGTCCGCGCAATTTCTTAATAAATTGCAAAAGCTCTTCGGGCGTTGAGAACGCCGAGTGACCCGCGGGCGAAATCACGTCCTTACCCATGGGCACCAGACGAATCTGCGAAACTTCCTTGTTCACCTTAGCGGCCGGAAGCAACCCGCCTTTGCCAGGCTTCGCGCCTTGCGAGAGTTTGATCTCGATCATCTTTACGTTTTCAAGCCGCGCGCGCTCTTGAAACGCGGCTTCGCTAAAGCCACCCTCGGAGGTGCGGCAACCAAAGTATCCGGTGCCGATTTGCCAAACTATATCCGCGCCTAGCAAGTGATAGGGGCTAATGCCGCCCTCACCCGTGTTGTGATAGAACTTTCCTTTTTTCGCGCCATTGTTCAAGGCGCTAACAGCGGCACTGGAGAGTGCGCCATAACTCATCGCCGAAATATTCATAATGTTGGAGGAGTAAGGCTGGGAACAGTCGGGGCCGCCGACCGCAACCCGCAATTCAGAACTCTTGACGGTGTTGGGGACTATCGAATGGTTCACCCATTCGTAATGTTCCATGTGCACGTCCAATTGTGTCCCGAAGGGAATTGTTTCGGTTTGGCCCTTCGCACGCTGATAAACGACCGAGCGCAATTCACGCGGGATCGGTCGGCCCGATTGATTGTTTTCGACGAAGTACTGTTGGATTTCGGGTCGTACGAGTTCGAAAAAGTAGCGCAAATTCCCAATCAACGGGAAATTACGTCGGATCGCTTGCTTCGTCTGAGTCGCATCGATAACGCCAACGACAAAGAGCGGAGCAAAAACCAAAAGAGTCCACAGGAAGGGCGGCCAAAAAAAGCTGACCAGACCGACGATCGAAAACACAGCTGCTGATATATAATAGAACTCTCGTCTCACAATCAGTTCCCCCCTCCTTTCGTTTCGGACTTATATTGGTGAGACTTGACAGAACCCGCCTAAGGTCTAAGACTTCGGTTTGTGCTCATCTTTGTGAAACGTCTTATGCTCGTAACGCTGGTCAACGTCCTGACCTTAGCCACTTTGTGGATCGCTTTTCTACTGCTGGTTGGGTTATTCGGATTGAATGCGGGGATGGAAACTCGCATTTGGTTTTGGTACGCAGGCCTTGGTCTTTTCAGCGCCGTTTTGTGCGTGATTTTCTCGCGCCGAATGGCGAAATGGAACATGGGCGTGCGCGTGCTAACACCTACAACGGCGATCAACGACAAAGAAAAATGGCTGCTCACCACCGTTCATGCATTGGCCAGTGCCGCAGGTCTAAAGCAACCGCCGGAAGTCGGGATCTACGAAAGCTTCGAAGTGAATGCCTTTGCGACCGGCCCATCCAAAGCGAAGGCTTTGGTCGCCGTAAGCCAAGGATTACTGGATCACATGTCGACCGAAAATGCTGGTGCAATTCTGGCCCACGAAGTGGCCCACATTTCCAACGGCGACATGGTCACGATGACTTGGCTTCAAGGCGGGCTTAACACGATGGTGCTGGCACCGGCCTGCGTGATCGCGCGCCTAGTTTCTAGTTCGGCCAACCCACATACGCGCGGAGCGGTTTATTTTCTAACGTTTATGTGTCTGCAAATTTTTTTAAGTCTATTTGCCAGCCTGCTGGTTTTTTACGTTTCGCGACAGCGTGAGTTTCGCGCGGATTTGGATGCGGCCAAAATCCTGGGGACTCCGAGGATGCGGGCCGGACTCGAGTCTTTGAGCTCGGTTTACGGCGACGTTGACGATTCATCTCAAGCCCTTTCAACCTTAAGGATTTCAGGACACTCCGCCCAAGCCTTTGCCGCTCTCTTTGTGACTCATCCTCCGCTACAAGATCGCTTAAGTCGCCTAAGTGATACCGACCAAGGGCCAGCTTCACCAGCCGACTTGTGACGAGCCGGACCCTCACCTACAATTAAGAGATGATTTCAAATTCCTCGACCCGCTTTGGAATCGCCTTGATGGTGATGCTTTTTTTGGGATGTCATTCCGCACCCCTGAAGTCTCCGGTCGATGCTTCGATTAAAGTTCACGCGCAATGGCTTAAGGACTACAAAGAGGCCCGTACGATTCAATCACAAGCGCCCGCGCGTTCATGCGAGTTGTATAAACAACTTGGCTCGGACACTCAATTTCCGGCGCATCCAGTGGCCCAGATGCGCGCATGGGAAATTTGTGATCCGTTGCAAAGCCCAGATTTGGTCCGCGCCGCTCTGCCGCCTTGGCTTGAAGAAATGGGTTTAGATATCGCGCTCAGCTTGGCAAAGAAGTCTCAAGATAAAGCCAATGAACTTGAATTGGCGATGGAAAAATCAAAACAAAAACTTCCGCAAAGTGAAAAGCTAAAATGGAATGAATTGGCTTTGCAGCGAGCGCGTGAACTCAAATTGGCGGACAAGGTCGACACACTGACAATGCGACAGTACATGATCGCCCCGCGCTTGAATCCCGCCCCAATGCCACGTCAGTGGTTGACCGTCGCCAGCGATCTGCGACTCGCGCGCAAGTTTGAACAGGCGCGCGAGTTTTACGAAAAAGTCATCAAGAGTCCAGAGTTCCTACTCGACGATAAAATCACAGCCTTCAAAGGAATTCGCTTATCTTACAAAAATGCACGACAGCACGAAGATCATTTGGCGGCCTCATTAAGATTGGTTGAATACCTACGTAAGGCCGAAAAAATAAATCCCAAATCTTTAGCGGTTCGCTTTGCCTCTTACGACAGCGAGATGCACTATGGTCGCGCGATGTGGACACTTGGACGTGCGTCAGAGGCTCGTAAAATTTTCTTGAACATCGAAAAACGCCTGAAAGGTCGCACCTCGCTTGCTGAACTATATTGGATCCTTGGCCGCATGGCCGAAGAACAAAACAAGCTAGAGGAAGTAAGCCTTTGGATGGAAGCTGCGCTGAAAGAAAAAATCACGAATACCGAACTGCGAGACAAAGTCCTTTGGTACAGCGCTTGGAACGAGCGACGCCGAAAAAACTTTCCGCGGGCAGCCGAAATTCTTAACCAACTCGACACCACCACTCAAGGCGACTTCACGCGCGTACGCACACTTTACTGGCTGGGTAAGACCTACGCCGAAATGGGAAAACCAGAGGAAGCGAAGACCGTTCTGGAACGCTTGATCGAAATTGATTCTTTAGGTTACTACGGTTTACTCGCCCATCGGCACCTTGGTTTGGCGATCAGTTTCCGCCGAGCTCCCCTAAGTCCCGAAGCGGAAGCCGAAGCTTCGAAAACTTTGCCCTTAGACACCAATCTGGCCGAGTGGCTTGCCGCCGTCGAAGAAAAACAGGCTCTCGAAAATTTACTCAACCAAACGGCGTTGGCTTACCGGAAGCAAAAAGAACAGACCAATGAAGGCTGGACCACACTTTTCAAATATTACGCAAAGGGTGGTCTGTACACGAAGATGTATGAAACACTCAGCTCACTCCCCAGCGATCGGCGAAAAAGTATCGTTGAAACCCATCCCGAACTTCTTTTCCCGCAGCCCTTCGTCGAAGACGTGAAAATGGCGGCGCTGCAATTCAACGTCGATGAAGAACTGATCTACGGAATCATGCGCCAGGAATCCGCCTTCGATCCCAGAGCCCGTAGCGGTGCCGATGCTTTCGGCCTGATGCAAATCCTGCCCGAGATCGCCGAAAATATAGCCTTTCAAAAGAAGATCACTTATCTCCACATGGATGATTTATACACTCCGAAGACCAATATCCCGATCGGAGCAGCCCATATCCGTGAGCTGCTCGATCGACACAAGAACCGCTTTATATTGGCCGTGGCCTCGTACAACGCCAGCGAGAAGGCCATCATGAACTGGATGAAGACCAGATACCGCGGAGACGCTTTAGAATTCATTGAAGAAATTCCCTACGAAGAAACCCGCGTGTACGTCCGGCTTGTCATGCGTAACCTGATTTTCTATAGTTTGCTGAAGTCGAAATCGGCTTCGATTGAATTTCCAGCCTGGGTCTTAAAGCTAGACGCTAGCTGAGAAAAAAGGAGAACACCATGGGTTCTAAAGAGTACAAGTTCGAAATCTGGATGAGATGGGGTTTCGCTCTCGCTTTGGTCGTCGTGCTCGGATTTTGGTTTTTCGAATCGCCTTACTACCGACTCACCCCCGCTCTCTTCGGCGCTAAACAGGATCCGTCGGCCGCTCGCTGTCAACTTCGCATCAGTCGTGACTTCGAACATTCGGCTTCTTTGGATTTATCAGGAATGGAAGCTCTGGTGCGCCGAGCGACAGACATCCGTTCTGGGTTCAGCGTGGCGCTCGAAGCTTGCCGGCGCGATCCCACGCTGAAAGCCGTATTCCTTCGTCAGTCTTGTGACCGCTTTGGGGGACAGTTGAGCCGCACGGTGTTTTGCCAATGAGTACCCCAGCTTTTCCACAACTTAACCAAGTACGCTGATCATCGCCCGGACTTCTTCCAATCTTCGATTCAACATATTGAGGGTCGCCTTGCGTTGGGCCAATTGTTGATTCAGCCTATTCTCGACGGCTCCGCCCTTCGTGGCCTTTTTCAGTTGCTCTTCAATTGTGGCGATCTGTTCAAGCGTTTCGGTCTCTTTCAACTTGATTTCGGATTCTTCATTGATCTTCACCTGAGTGGCCGTTTGTCCACGATTGTTTTCGAGTTTACGATCCGCTTGGGCCAGTAACAATTGACGGATTTCGCTTTCGGTGTCGGCCAGGTGCAAGGCTGTATTGCCTTTGTTATCGCGCGCATTCACTTGGGCACCAGCATCGATCAAAAGGCTGACCAGAGCGTTTTCCGCGGTGATTAGGTTGTCAGGAAAACCGCGACCTAGTGAAACGGCCATGTGAAGCAAAGTCGCGCTCGATCGCACCTTCGCCTTGACGTTTGCGCCGAGCTTTACAAGACGTTCAACAACTGGGTAGGCATCCCGGCTGTCGGTGAACATGTAGGTCTCCAGTTTTTTGGAAAGCACGAAATTGCCGTCAAGTGATACGCGGTTAAGGTCGGCGCGCGACTGAACCAAATAGTCGACCATCGCAACGCTTCTTACGTTAAAGATCGGAGTTTCCTCTTTAACATTCCGGGAATTCACATCGACTCTGCGTTCGATCAGCTGTTTCGCAACGGCTAAGTCGTCATTCTGGACCGACACGTGCAGGAGTGAGTCTTTGTTTGATGAGCGCCAGGAAAGGTCGGCTCCCTTTTCGATCAAGAAACTTGCGATTTCGCTGCGATTTGACAAGACCGCCTGCGCGAGCGGCGTGTGCCCATTTTCGGAAGTGGCGTTCACATTGGCGCCGCGATTCAAAAGCATTTCAATATCAGCCGGAGTTGCGGCAAAAAAGACAGCGGTCTTTCCGTCTAAACCTTTTTGATTCACATCAGAAACGTTGAGGACCGCTAAGGCTTTGTCAGTCTTCTTGGTATGCAAGGCCAGCATCAACGGAGTGTAACCTTGGCGATCCGTCTTTTTGCCATCGGCACCTCGATCAACCAGGTCACGCACGCGCGCCGCTGAAGAAGCACCTACGGCTAAGTGCAAAGGGGAAGACTGGTTGTTATCGAGCACATTCACGTCGCTAATCTTGGCGATCAGCAAGTTCGATAGTTCATCATTTCCCGAGCGTAAGGCCGCGTGAATCGGCGCTTCTTTATTGGAGGCCAAGTTCACATCGGCGCCGTTAACGATGAGGACTTTAGCAGCGACAGTAGACCCATTCTGGACCGCCAGCAAAAGGGCCGTCTCGCGATTGTTGTTTTGAATATCTTTAGCGACGTTTTTTGCGATTAGGGCATTGGTTAATTTATCCGTTCTTACGCGCACCGAAGAATGTAAAGCGGTGTCGCCCATCGAGTCGGTGGCGTTCGGATCGATGCCCTTATTGAGCAGAAGAATTGAGATGTCTTCAAACGCGCTAGACTTTGACGAAATTTGCAGTGTGTTTAAGCCCTCGCGAGAGCGCGCCTGAATACTGGCACCCGCTTTAATGAGCATAAGGGCTAAATCGGTTTTGCCGCGAAGAAGCATGTCCACTAAGTAGGTGTTTCCGGCGGAACCGTTGAATTCAAAGTTTACTTTTTTCGTGGAGATCAGATAGACGGCTGGATTTGTGAAACGGCTCAATGTGTCTTCGGTCAGGGCCATCTGCAAGGGGGTCATATTGCGATTGTTGACTCCGGTCACATTCAGGTCGGCACCATTGTCGGCGAGGGCACGGATGACGCCGATGTTTCCCTCGCGTGCGAAGAACAGCGGGGTCGATGTCATCGCGTAGATGATCGGGTATTCCATGTTGTTGCCCCTAGGAAACAAGTCCGTGTCGATTTTCTCGTTGGGCCGGGCGCCTAGCTTTATGGCGTAACGCACACATGACGCATCGCCTGTGCGGATGGACTTCGCCAATTTTTCCTGAGGGGTTTCGCGGTCAAAGCTCTTGGGTAAACGCTCGTCGATACAGAGTTCAGTCGATACTGGGGGGAGGTCTTTTTCCGGCCCCTCTTTCGGTGGCCCTGCCGGGCTACCACCGCCGCCACCTCCGCCGCCCGAACAGGCGGTAAGAGCCAACGTAAGAAATGAAACACATAAGAACTTCGGCAGTGCGTGCGTGAACATGGATCCTCCCGGATCGGCGTTTTGTGTAAACAATCAATCTCTGTTTTTGGACGATTTAGGAAGTCAGGTTTACTTTTTTGCAATTATAACCCAAGAGCGGCACTTTAAGAGTACCCCGCGGTCGAACCTCGCTTCGTCAGTCCGTCGGTCGGACACTTCAGCAAGGTTTGTGCCTATTTGTATTGCGCAGGCTTACGGATATAAAAACATGGCCTACTTCGCCCTCAAGAT
>JBEIHA010000098.1:0-10039 GCA_040381635.1 Pseudobdellovibrionaceae bacterium | reverse complement strand
TCATCTAAACTTAAAATCATGGTGGTCGAAAGTGCAATGAAAGCGACAAAAGCTTCGGCAAGCATTGCACCATACCCAATCGGATGCATATGTGATTCACGATCAATTTGCTTCGAAGTTGTGCCCGAACACACGAGTCCATGAAATCCCGAGCACGCTCCGCAGGCGATCGTTACAAAGAGAAAAGGGAACAGCATGCCGGTTGAAGTTCCGATGTCGAAGGCCGTAAATATGGGCTGCTTGATTTCATAACCACCAAAAAAGATTCCGATCACGCCCACGATCAAAGAAAAATACAAAATAAACCCGCCCAAAAAACCACGGGGTTGCAAGAGTAACCAAACCGGCGCCATCGAGCCTAAGGCGCAATAGACAACGATCAGTAACGCCCAGCTTTTGACGTCCATGATGAAAAACTCAGAAATCTGAGTGCCGATCATGGCCGAAACAAATGCAAGGGGAACAAAAATCATGGAGGCCACCCAAAGCGGTGGCCTGAGGTACCTCTGAACAATTCCTAAAAGCAGCGACAAAGACAAAAACAAAATGCTGGCTGCAGCGACAGCTCCGCCAGGATTAAAATCGATTGCCATTGACCCAAGTTCTTCCGGTTTCGTAACGAAAGAACCTGCGGTGATATCGGCAAAGGCGACAATAATGTAGACCAGTGCCAACCAAATAAAAATCATCAGCGCTCGCCCGGCGGGACCATCGATCTGTTGACGCGCAACTTCTGCGATCGAAGAAGCCCCGTGCCGCACGGACGCCGCTAGACTTGTGAAGTCATGGACTGCGCCAATCATGACCACTCCGACGAGTATCCAAAGCAAACAGGGTCCCCAGCCAAAAAGGGTACACGCAACGATCGGGCCCGCAATCGGCCCTGCCGCTGCAATTGCAGAAAAATGTTGGCCAAAAAGGTAAAATGCATTGGTGGGAACGAAGTCCGTCCCATCCTTGTGCGTATGCGCTGGGGTGACCGAGCGATCATCCAGCTCCAGAACGCCCGCAACCCATCGCCCGTAAACGAAGTATCCAAGCGTTAGAATTACCAGAAATACGATCGCAAGAAGCGGCAACGTCATATAGCCCAGAAGGCTAAAATGAAGATGCCGATTTTACAATTGATCGTTTCTCGGAAGACCGGCGAAAGCCGTACTTCCTAAGCGCTTTTTTGCGCCCTCGCCCAAGACTTGTCGTTTTTGATCGAACGTGTTCGGGTCACGCAAATGTGAGTTGACTAGATCTTCTTTTTTGGTTCACTCTCAACTCTCAGACAAATTAACTATTTTACTAAGGGAGGAACTTCATGTTGCGTGCATGGGTGGTATTGATTGCCATCACAAGTACGGGCTGTGCGTCTTACAATTATGCACAGAACGTAAAGACGATCGCGTTTTCGGATGACCTAACGAAAGGGAAGTCTACAGGTAGTGTTAAGGGTGAAGACTGCACCTGGCAGATCCTTGGCTACCAGTTGGGTGGAGTACCCACGGTCGATAAGGCTTTTGCACACGCTCAGCACGGCACCGACGGGGCATCGCTCAGCGGCTCGCTTTCTAGCGATCAACAGGGCAAAGGCTCTCTTCGTTACATCAACAATGTCAGCACTAAAAACACGGGCTTTAACGCCGGTATTTTCGGCAAAGCATGCATTGCCGCTACGGGAGTAGGTTACCGATGATCAATTTAAAATTTCTTGCGGTAGTGGCCTTAGGAACGACTTTGGCCGGCTGTGCTATGCGAACCAAAGTTTTAGATGTGGCTGCTGTCTCGATGACCAAAAGCTATCTTAGCGAAGGCGAAACTCTGAAAGAAACGGGTCCGGTTTCGGGTCAGTTCTGCGCGGACACGTTCGGCGACAAAGGGTCCATTGGTCTGATCGACGAAAGCGTGAAAATGGCGCAATCGCAATCGGGTGTGGATTTCATTCTGAACGCAGCCTTCTGGAACGAAGGTCAATGCATGGTGGTCGAGGGAACAGGCGCCAAGATAGCGGGCGGCGGGACCTCAGTCGTGCCCGCATCCCCCGCAAAAAAGAAGTAGTCATCATCGATCGGGGGCCCTTCGGGGCCCACGCTCACTTCAAAATCTGGCCCCTTACTCTGTGAAAATGGAGTACCTAAGTATTTGAACTTGATGGCATTACATGAGTGCAATTCCATTGCTTTCGAATATTTCCCAACCCGCATGTCCAGTCCCATCCAGAAATCGATTTTTTTCCGAACATCGGACTCGTGAATCCATGAGGAGGGATAAACGGCATCGCCATTGACGGCCGATTTTATTTGAGAACTCCTGCCAACTTCAATTCACAGGCAAGTGGGCCAGTTTACATTTGACTATCGATGGATTCCTCATCTAACTATTTTTTTTGGCCACCGGAAGGGATCCTATGCGTATTTCATCAATCCTATTTATATTGTTCGCGAGCTTTAGCTTGAAGGCTCATTCGGGGACGTATTTTGTCCGGCCGGTTAAAGGTAAATCTGTGCCGGATCAACAGGTGTTGGTCATTGGCGAATTGTTGGACGACAGTCTGGCAGCACTCAAGATCGACCAGCGAACAGATAAAGAGGATAGCGCCGATTTTGTTCTAGATCCTACGATCTTGAAACTTGAAAATGTTTATGTATTTTCAATGAGCAAAATTAAAAACGGAGTGATCGTTTCTCGCAAGAAAGCACGATCGGCCAATTTTGACGATATTGATGTGGTCGTAAAACGCGTCTCGCGCGCTCTAGTTCAAGATGTTGAAGTGGCTAAGGATGCACGGGTAGACGACGTGACGGAAGACGAAGTGACTTCGGGTAAACGGCGCATCGAAACTATTGATCAGCGCTTTTTCGGCTTTGGCCCGGCGGGACTGAATAGCTTGAATACCTCGAAAACTGCGGTTCGTTTTGAAATTGGACAAGCCTGGAATTTGGATTCCCAGTTCATGCTAAAGCTCGGATTAAGCGGGACATTTGCACCCGATACGAATGTTTTTATGGGAGATACCAGCCTAGGCGGCGACTACAACTTTAATGATAAAAACAATAGCCCATTTCTGACTTTAGACCTGGGTTACGGAATCGCCAATGCCCATCACTCCAAAAATACGCCAACACCAGACCGCGAAACAATCACCGGGTTTGTTGCTTCGGCCGGGGCCGGCATGAAGTTTTTCCGCGTCTCGAAGGTAAATCTAGTCCTGACCGTCAAGTATCAGCAAATGTTCAACAGGAACGACGATGGGATGCCTTCAGCAGTAACTGGAGTCGTTTCAGTCTTTTTCCCGGGAAAGTTTTAATCCAAGACCGCTTTGCTCATTTTTTTTGCACCCTACATAGACCGTTGGCTGTTTAGCGCTCCCAACTTTCGGTCACCTTTCGATCCCACGGATTAACCGCTGCATCGATTTCTGGTGTCTAAATGGTTCCGAATCCCACGTTTTGATTCGAAAGCGATCACTTTTTAGCTGGCACCGATCCTGCTAAATCCAAATTCAACTTGATCGAATCTATCGTCAAGTCACCAGGGGGAAACATGGGTTTAAGGGTATTTGCTACTATCTTGATAGCTGCAATGATCGGTCAAAGCGCTTTTGCACGAGAAAACTTCGTACTCCAAGTCAATGATCAGGAGTTCAATGGGTCAGGAACTCTGCGCCTGAGGGCCATGCTGCAAGAGCAGTACGGAATCAACTCCGCTGGCCTTGATTTAGTGGGAGTAAGACTTGTTGCCAAGTCGAAGTTTGGACGGGGCGGCGCCGCTTTGACGGTAGGCAATTGGAATTCTTTGGAGCGAATTGTGGCTGGATCCCCTCTTCAGTGGAACAATCCATCCCCTCAAACGTACGACCGAATCGATTTCGAAAATCAGTCTTGGCGTGAGAACGGTGCATGGCAAATTCAATTGCGTGGGAACATCAAGGTTCGCCGTGTGATCTTAGTCGTCGAGGGCCGACGCGGTGACCACGATCAGGATCAAGACCAAGATTTCGGTGGTCGACCACGACCCATCCGCTACCAAGACGTAGCTTGTTTTTCCAACAACAATGCACTTGCTCAATGCCCGGTGAATGGACAAATTATTTCCGTTCAAGTTTTGCAGCAACATTCGATCGCGCCGTGTATTGAAGGTCGCACGTATGGAGTCGCTACTGGCGCCATGTGGGTTCGTGGCGGCTGCCGCGCCAACTTTCAAGTTGGGGTTCGCGGGCACTAACGATCGGTTCTGATTCAAAGGCTTTGTTTAGATATTCAAAAATAGATTCGCGAGGACTCTTGGTTCTCGCGAACATTAATTGGCTGGGCGAAGTCGCGGAAACAAAGGATACTAAGCTCTAAACCTAATCCAGCTATCTCAGCCCCCGCCCGACTTGGGCATCGACGCCCACCAAATTTATCGAGTTACCCCCGCCCTTTCCGGCACGGCCCTGCGCCGTCAGAATCACGACTCGTCCGTCGGGCGAGAGCGCAAGTCCGACGGCAAAGGGATCCACTCGAAGCCGGGCGACCACCTTCATCGCGGGCGCATAGACAACCACGACTTCGCTCGACGTGTTGACCGCGACGTAGAGAAACTGCCCATCGGGCGATATGTCGACGGTACGCGCGCCAGAGCCCACGGCGACCCCGCGCCAATTGGGCCCAGCGACTCTTCGGCCGCCCGCTTTTTCTAAGTGTTCAATAAGCTCCGAAGTGGGGGCACCAGAAACGTAGCCAGCGGTGTTGGACGTCGCGTAGACGGTACCGCCATCAGGACTTAACACCAAATGTCTCGGCGTTGCTGCGATCTTGGTGAGGGTTCCTAAATATTTGCGCGACGGAATATGAAAGCCGGCCAGACCTCCGCCCCCCCATTCGCGCAACGAAGAGATACTGACTATCGGAAGTAAAAACAGTTCCGCGCAAGCAAAAGCCGCAGGTGGCATCGCGGTCAGTGCCGCCCTTACCCACCTGAGACATCTGGGTTTCAACGGTCAGCTGCGCAACATAGCGCCATGCACGCGGATCCCCCGAAGTGGTGTCGATCAACCCCACCGTATTGTCACCCCAATGGGTAACGGCCACGTAAGTTCCGTCTGGCGAGGCGGCAACGTACTTGGGAATCGGACCCGTCGGCATCACACGCACAATTTCGTCCGTTGCGGTGTCGACTATGGCCACGGCCGAAGGTGATTGCCCAGAACTATCAAAATCGCGGCGATAATAGGGAATCCAAAGGAAGCGGCCTTGGTGTGAAAGTTCACTTTCGACAGGCTTACCGCGGAAGACATTCACATCGGCGCGCGACTGGAAGTAGGGGTAATTGAAAACCGTGGTCTCGCCACCAAACAAACCAGCTTCCTGCCGTCCGAAATTGTGATGGATCGTTTTCAGCTTGATTAGTTCAGGCCAGGAAAAGACAAGCGTCTGTGAACCTTCTAGCGAATTAACATAGAACTTCTTACCGTCGGCACTGAAGCGCACCGACTTCGGGGAGTTGACCTCGGGGTCGCGAATATTGACACGGAGACCACCGCCACCGCCTGCGGAAATCCGCCCGAAACGGTCCAGCCGCACACTCACCTCTTGGCCGAAGGCCTGCACCGAAAGGGCGCAAGCCACCAACCCAACCAACCATCGCAATGTTCTCATATACTTTGACATTACAAATGGCGGACCAAGCGAGGAGGAATAAGGCGCTCTCTGATTCTGGTTTGAGTGAAATTTATGCGTGCTTGTTGCGAACGAAGGCGGTGCTGGGCCATTTCTGATGTACGTTTTTCCTCCTAGTTCGGTCCTAGGTGTGCTAATTCCCGCACTGACATTTAAATAAAAAATGAAGATGAAGAGGATTCTTAAATGAAAGCCGCAATTTTGTGTTTACTTGTTTCTACCTCTGCACTGGCCAACGTGGATACGGGTCCAGTTGACACATCAAAATTACTGGATGAAAAAATTGCTTTTTGTACGAATAAAAAAGATGCAGGCCAGGTTGGCTATAAACCAATATTTCCAACCGTGAAAGACAACGGCGGTTCGCTGATTTTCTCGTTCGGCGTTTTGGGTTTGGAATGCGTAGAAACTCCGCAAGGAATGCAATTCTCGGCAAGGAATATTAACGATTCCTTCTTAAGAAAAGACAAATCTGGCAGGCTAATTACGACGAAGATTCTCCACTCAGATTCAGTGGTATTGAATTTCTCAGGCGGTGTTTATCTTAAACAAACCTTAAGCAATGTTAAGCTGCAGGACATTTCCTTTCCATTAGACCTCGGCCAATTGTTTAACATGTTAGAGCTCAAGGCATTAGACGAAGGCAAAGTTGTTGGATTGCGCTTAGAATACTACAACCAGAGTTTGATTTCAGTTGAACGGGATAACAGAGAGATTTTCCGCGGCGAGCTTGCCGGTGGAGCCTACTCTTTTGTATTCACCGTGCGAAAGGATCTAACTTCTGGAACTCTAATTACCTCGCCTGTTCTAGTTCAATAGATTCAATGAACAGTTGGAATTTTACCGCCGCAGATATTAGCGCCAACAAGAACTCGCCAAGGATCATCTGCAAGTCGGTAAAACTGCGTGTTGGAACATTTTTTGAAGTAGTCAGTGAACGTCCAACGGACTTCAGCGAATGGAAGAAATCAGGCATTATGCTAAGAATTTTGTTCATCATTGTACTTATGGTGTTCATGCCCACCTTCGGCAATAGTGCAGAGCTACCGAAAGTGGACTGCGCCATCTCTCTATTATCCAACCCACACTTCTTGGCGATTGAATTCACAAAAAGCCCCGTTCCGACGGAAAATATGCAATTGAGACTCAGGCTAGTGGCGGAATACTACAACACACTAATGCAATCGAAAGATGTAACGACAAAGCTCGTCGTGCCCTCGCAAGTTCATATGACTGAGAGGCGAGAACATGTTGGGCTGATGACCACTTTTCTAGAATATAACAAAGGTACTCCACCTCTTCCGTCCAAGGCCCTGATCAACCCAGGCTTTCAAGTCTTCGCAGTAGGAGACGTTATAATTCGCGCGGGGTGGAATGATTCAATGGAACTAAATCGAGTTTTCGAATTCGAAGACACTCAGATCGTTCGCGTGAATAACTTATCCACCTTTTTGTTTCAGTCACTTCCATCTTCGACGGTAAATCTGATTAGAAATATGAGTCGAACAGAGTTTAACCTTTGGAAACAGCGCGATCTCAAGGGGCTCTTGGAAAATGGCGTAACTTGGGACTATTCATCTAAAGTATCATTTTTTCAACTGGGGTCGCGGTCACGGATCGGCACGGTGAACACGGATGTTGTCGCCGCTACTTTTATAGTATCACGAGATCTCCTCGTCGAGCTCTCAAAAAGAGGTTGGGTGAGTGCCGGGGCCACAGAGCTAAATAGCGAAGACCCTAATACTTTCGTGTTTGAGGTCGTGGTCAAAGAGGCTGCTTGGTCCACACTTTCTACATATTTTAACGGCGAAGTTAATGTTAACCCGCTTACCAAGCCTTATGGATTTTAAACACTTCAATTTCTGCCGGCCTTGAACTCGTTCCCTCAAGGGATTCACAAAATAGCAGGTGGCGTGAAAAATGATCATGGCCTTGGTAGGGTCTTTGCCACCACTATGCCACCAGCAAAAACAGTTCATTCCCGGCGCGAGTTTGATGACTGGAAGGAAGCCCTCGGCAATGAATACAAAGAGATTTCTGGTTTTCATTCTCAGCAATGCGCCGAAATGGCCATCGCCCAGGCATGTCTACATTTGGTTCGTCGTTAACCCGATTTTGCCATTTGGCGGCTGCAACCCTAAGTCCCCAGTTTTGTTCGCCCAATCGAGCGTTTTACTACACAGCGGATCGCTTCGTTGCCGCCGCGGTAGGTATGGCCGAGGTCGCCATCTTCGCCATAGAAGGTGTATGCGTCGTCGTGTTGGTCCGAATCGATAGCTATGACCGATGACGACCAAAACCACTTACGCACAGTGCCCGGCAGAACTTCGGTCTTACCGTCGGCCAAGAAAGGACTAAAGCCCTGCGAGGAATCCCTGCCTAAATAAACAGCGAGGCTTTGAAACTCTTCGCGCGTCGGCAAGCGTGCACCGATACTCTCGCAAAGCTCTTTGCCGTCATATTGGGTCATGAACACCGATGAAGGACTTCCCCAAATCAAGCCCGAAGGATCGCGGTAGGCTAGACCTAGTTTGGAATTTGAGTGATCGCGAGTGAAAACGGCGCCGGTGCTCGGCACTATCCTGCGCTCTTCTTGCGCGGCTTGTTGTGTGCCAAGAGAGTAGGCAATGTTTACGTCAGTATAGTCTCTTCGTTTCGAACAGCTTGGATCATTTAGAGCTTCCTCTAGAGGAATGACCGGCATTTCCTCGTGTCCTGGTGTGACTCGGACAAAGAGATTGCGTGCAGATAGCACACATGGCCCAATCTTAGACGTGGATTCAGATTCAGGGCTGTCAGCGCGAGGTTGGTCGCTATCGACGATCTCACCGGCGTTAACATTTGCTGTGAGCATGAAAACTGAAACTAGGAACAACGTCAAATTTGAGTACATAAAAAGCCTTCCTCAATTCATTAATGGGCTAAACACGCGGCGAGCGATATTGAAGATCTTTACTCCCGTATTGACATATGTATTTGCAAGCCATGCCAACATGAATTTGGTTACATTTAGTGTGTACGAATAGGGCGAGCTCGCGGGTCCTGCCGAAATATATAGTTATTCCAGATGCTTAATGTGTCCTGGTTGTGCTCTTCGAAGTGCCATTCTAGGTCACTTTCAATCGCGTGTAGATGCGAAGAACTGACCGGCCGAACTCGATCCTTATTCATGCCAAACGTCGGCTGCAGCTCATATTAAAAAGTTCAGCAAAAAAGCGCGCGATTTAAATTGGGAAAAATATTTTAGATTATAAACGAAGAACTGATTTTGAGACTTAAAAAGCTTAAAGCTCCAATCTTATGGAAAGCTAACATAATCCCAAACAGTCTGATAGCCATTTGCCAACGTGCAGACATGTTTAGCCAGGGCGCTTAAGGCGCTGCACGCGTTCGTGGAAAGGCGGTGGCTATTACCATATGCTGGCGAGCCCGGACCCGAGTCAACCGTAGTCAAACTTCCTGAAATTCCTAGTGGACTTAGCCAAGCGTCAGTCACTTGACTCATGTTTCCTGAAAAGTTTGCGATCGGATCTGCCAAATGAATAAATCCATACCAACTGGCTGCTGGTTGCGTATTTCGGTGATCTCGACCAGTAATTTCGGAGCAAGCCGACCGGCTCTCGGAGCGCAGCGACGCTAGCAGATCACAATTCTCATTTCAGATCTTGTAAGTCAACGCTCGAGCGAAGCTTCCTTTGGGAATCGGCGGTCGGTAAAATTTCGATGCGGTGGCAGTTGTGAGTCAGACGATCGCAGATTGAGTCTGCAGGTCTGCCGCCGCCGAAGTACTGATGCCAGTCTTTGATCGCAAGTTGCGAAGTGACGATGGTTGAGCCGACGCCGTAGCGATCTTCGACAACCTCGAGTAAATCGCGTCTCTCGTTTTCACGAAGTTCGCTAATACCGAGGTCATCAAGGATCAAGACGTGAGCCTTCTCGAAGCGCTTCAGAAGATTCGCGTACGAACCGTCGGCCCTCGACTGCGCAAAGGCCGTCAGGAGCTTCGGAAGACGAACGTAAATCACCCTGTAACCCGCGCGACAGGCCGAATGACCCAGCGCTTGAGCGAGATAACTTTTTCCCACACCGGCAGGGCCCGTAAACGCAATGTTCTGCGTCTTCTCGACCCACTTCAGCTGCGCAAGCTCGAGCATGGTTTGCTTTTTAAAACCGCGACTCGTTTTGTAATCGATATTCTCGACACACGCCTGCTTCTCTTTGAACTTCGCCCCGCGCAAGAGTCCTTCGAGTTTCGCGTTTTCCCGCGCCGTGAACTCGTCGTCGACGATCAAGCCTAAAATCTCTTGTACAGAGAGATCTTGGTGATCGGTGCGTGCGAGCCTCTCCTCGATTGACCTCGCCATGTGATGGAGCTTCATGGCCCTCATCTT
>JBEIHA010000097.1:0-10137 GCA_040381635.1 Pseudobdellovibrionaceae bacterium | reverse complement strand
TTGAGGTCAAAGTAAGATGGCCGGCTTGAACCAGGGAAGTTAGCTCTGGGTTAGCCCTAAGAAATCTGGCCGATTCGATACGCCGGTAAGCTTCGCTTTCCGTATAGCCCAGGTCTGTCATCAAGTAGGAGTAGAGACTGGGATGGCCCAGCTTCAAGAAAAGCTGACGTCTTTCTATTTCTTGAATGTGGGCTAGAACTTCGACCAGCACCAGATCTTCTTTCACCTTCAAGGCTTTCAAACTCGCGGTGAGTTCTTCATTGGTGCAATTTCTTAGATCGATGTCCATACCCAACAAAATGCAAAAGCCGAGACCACAGGCCCCGCCCTTAAATCACTCGCCGCTGGAAACCGCGAACGGCCTTCGGACAACTGCTTAGTGAAAGATCTTAAGTTTCTTGCCCGAAGAATGGGAATGAGTCTCCAAATTCCCTTTCGCACCAGAATCCGACGGCGATCCCGAAGAAGACTTCATATACTCCGCGGTCTTGCTCTTCATTTCCAAACGCGTAGCCTCAATCTGTTCTTGATCCAGGGTGTGATACGCGGCCATATCGGCAAAGCTCATGCCCGTATCCCGACCGCGCACACGCAAAGTCACACGAGCATTGGCCGGACTCAATTGACGCAAAGTGATTTGCGTCTCGAAGGGCTTCACCGCACTTAATGCGGCAATGACCGAAGACGTTTGGCCATTGACGACCTCAACACCTTCGGGCAAGCGCCAAGAAAACTCCACATTTTCAAGAGCACTTTCGGTCGACACGACACCCTTCAAAACAAAAACATCACCGGGCTGTTCGGGACGCGCACCTACAAGTTCCACCACGGCGCTTAAAGGACCACGCGCCTTGTGCGTGTGCTTCGTCAGATCCTTATGAACGTGACCAAGTTCTTTCTTCCCACCGATCGAAGCCGGGCCCCTTGCATTCACGGATAGACCTTCCCGCACGGCCATCGAAGCATCATTCGCGCGACCCGCGGCGATCGAAATGGCGATCACCGAAAGAAACATGACTATAGACTGTCCGGACATAAATTCGCTCCATTTAACTTCATAGAATATTGAGTGGCACCCGCGTTATTGAACGGGCTACCGGTGTAGGCGTTGACGTTGATCAAGTAGTTGCCTGCGGCCAAGGCGACAGTGACGGCCTCGGCTTCGACATTGCCAACAGTGGAATTGGGATCGGCCGTGCTGCGCGTGACGATATCTGCCGCATCACCAAACGAAGCGTCTTCATTGTACAAGTACAAATCCAAATCGGCTTCTTGGCCTGAGGAATCCACGTCTTGGTAATTTAACGTGATCGTGTACGTGCCCGCAGTGGCGATTTTTAGGTGATAAAAGTCGTTGTCCAAAAATAAATTGGAGGAGGCCAAGTTGGTCGCCAGCACCGTCGGATCAATCGCATAATTTTGTCCCGTCGAAAGCGTCGCGCAGGTGCCCGAGGTCGTCACATACTGACCATACTCTGAAGTGTCGCCGTCGTGATAATTCCCCGTTCGGATCGCCGCCCAATTGGTTGCCGATCCACCCAAAGCCGACTGCGCCAGGTGCATATGCCCAATGCTGCGAAACGCGAGCGAACTTTGGCGAAGCCCACCACCGCTGGTCTTGGTCAGCGCGGCCCATAACTGATTGAAGTCATCGCTCATTGTGTCGCTGCCCGCGGGATAAGTGGCCTCGGCAGAAACACCGTCCACGATATCAATTAAGAACCGCGAGACCGAGAACTCGCGGAAATTGCCTTCGCCCGCGCCACCGGTCACCAAATCCTGGCCTGTCATGTCCTCTAAATTCACGGCGAAAAACAAATCCGCTGAACCATCCACGTTGCCTGAGGAATCATAGTAGCGGGGCGTTCCGGTCATGGGTGCGACACCGCTCGCTTGCACTGTCGGGTCGGTCAATATCGCCGCCTGGATAAAATTCCCCCAGCCCTCGGACCAAGCCAAACGCGGGTCGATGACCTTGTTTCCGTTGTGTGCTCCGCCCGGGGAATCCGATTCGAACATAGCGTCTTCTAAGAAATGTCCGTACTCGTGTAAAACAACTGAATTGTCGAAATGATCTGTGTCGGCATCGTCAATCGCGCCACTGATCCCACCCAAGATAAACAAACGAGAATAATCGGGGAGGTAAAAACTTAAACCCGACGAAGAACCAAAGTAGTCATTCGGATTAAAGCCCTTTTCCCAGTAAGCGAAAACCTTAGGAACGGGCGTCGACAAAGAAACATCGGTGCAACCGCTGAAGGAAGCGCTACAGGTCGCCACCTTGCTGCGCAAGTAAGCGTTCGCCGAAAAAAATTGATCCAAGATATTAAAGGCCGCGCCCAGCATCGGCCCACTGGTGGCTGCCGTCGCTTGCAAAATGCCAGTCGAAACGTTGCCGCCCGCCGCACTGACCGTGGTCACCAAAGAATAAAACTGATTGGCCTCGGGCTTATTCAAGACCGAAGCAATCATATAGACGCTTCCGCCATTGAACTGCGCCGAGCGAGAATTGATCGACAGCTTGTAAGTGATATTGCCCGACGGCAAAGTGAACGAAAAAGTGCCGTCCGTTGGACTGGTCTGCGCACACTGAACCACATTGCCGGCCGCATCGGTCACGCGCACTTCGGCGGCGCGGATCGGGTAGGCTCCGGCGGGGAGAGTCGCGTGACTGACAGATGACGAACCCAAACCTTCGAAGCTCGGATTCGCCGCGGGATTACGATAAGTCTCGCGCCGAATGTACTGGGCCGTACCACTCACCGTGATGGTCGAACCGCCGTAGGCGATGCTCGAAGCACAATAAGCGGCTTCGGCTGGACCGGCGTAGGTCGGGCTAATCCGACCGTTGGTCGCGGTATTGGAAGTTTCCTTCGAAGAGCACGCCGCAAGGCTGATGCAACTCATGATGAAAAGCAATTGAGCTCGACTCATGTAGTGCTCATCGGCAGGACGAGTCTTTAGTTTAAGGACTTAAGTATGACCAATTGTTAAGCAATGTGGCGGCAAAGAAGCACGCCGAGTCGAAAACCAAATTGTCTAAAATTGAGAATTCCAAGCTACAATCCAGATGATACACTTGCTTTCAAAGGCGGTTTAAGGATGGAAAAGGGTTTTAACTCAGATGTCTCTTGGTTGGGCACGCAGTACCATGTGCAGACCGAAGACTGGGGTCTAAACAATCCGTTTTTAGTCAGCCGCGTGTTTCAAAATGGCGCCGTGGTCAAAAGCATCAAGACCGGGTATCAAGAAGTCCTGCCCATCGGACCAAGCACCGAAAGCAAAGCCATTCGTCTGGCGATGAAGATCCAGCACCAACAAATTCTGGACCTGCTGCTTTCGGGTAAACTTCTCTAAGCTATATGAATGATTTCATTCACACATGCTTACAAGGTTTTTGCCAACGGCTATCATGGTCTACGCAACGTTAGTTTCGAAATTCAAAAGGGTGAATTCGTTTTTCTGACCGGCCCAAGTGGCGCTGGTAAGACCACCTTGTTTCGCCTGATTTCCGCCTTCGATCGACCCTCTTCGGGAACGGTCCATGTGCTTGGCACCAACGTGGCCAACTTAAGGGCCAGTGAAATTCCATTCTTCCGTCGTCGTATCGGCGTGATCTATCAAGATTTTCGCTTGCTAAAGGATCGCACGGTTCTAGAAAACGTGGCCATGCCCCTGCTGGTGCGCGGGGACCGCAGCACTTACATTGACCGACGAGTGCGAGAAATTCTGGAGCAAGTGGGCCTTGGGTTTCGCATGAACTCCTTCCCCGACGAAATTTCGGGGGGAGAGCAACAGCGCGTGGCCATCGCGCGTGCCTTGATCCATCATCCGGGGGTGCTGGTCGCCGATGAACCGACCGGGAACTTGGATCAAGAGATGAGTGTCGAGATTTTTCGTTTGCTCGAATCGGTCAACGCGCAAGGCACCACCGTTTTCGTCGCGACCCACGACACCGAACTGATTAAGCGCAAACCGTTTCGCACTATTCACATCGATGAAGGCCAAGTGGTGAACGCATGAACAGCAGTTTGTTGAGACAACATCTTTTTCGCGCCTATGCCAAACACTGGCCGCTGCAGTTCGCTTCGATTTCGGTGATGACGATGGTGCTGGTTATCTTGAATTTTATGTTCTTGGGCTTTTCCACATTTAACAAAATGGTGGATTCCTGGGGCCGCGGTATGGAAATGATCGTCTACGTGAAAGAGGGCATCACGCCCGAAACCCTGGCCGGTTTAAAGAAGCGAATCGAGACCAGTGGTGACTTCGATCAAATTGAATACACATCGAAAAATGAAGCAACGAAGAGATTCTTAGAAGCCTTAGGCCCCGAATCGACCGAACTTCTGAGAGATCCCAAATGGAATTCACCCATCCCCGCAAGCCTCGAACTTCGTTTAAGCGAACGAATCCCGATGCAGCAGCGCCTGGCTTCCCTGCAAAGCTGGAGCACGCAATTCCGCGCCCTCGAATTCGTCGACGAGGTCTTTTACGGCCAGGGCTGGGTCGAAAACTTTTCGAAATTCTTAGGGAGTGCTCGGGGAATTATCGCTGGTCTGTGGATCTTAAGTCTTAGTGTGGGTTTACTCATCGTTAGCAACTGCATTCGACTTAGCTTTTTACAAAGACGTGAAGAAATCGAAGTGCTCGAACTCGTGGGCGCCACACCGCGCTTTATTCGCATACCTTTTTTGCTCGAAGGTTTGGTGCTTGGCCTTACGGCCTCGCTGCTTTCGATCGCGATCAGCTTCGGATTGCATTCACTTCTGCTGACTTGGCTTTCGGACAAATGGAACTTCTGGATGGCACTTCAGCAGATGACGGCCTTGCAGCCCTGGTACATCATCGTGAATCTGGTCAGTGGAGTCCTTTTCGGCGCGCTGGGCGCTTGGAACTGCGTGCGTAGATTGAACACCGGTTGGTCGGCGGCGGCAAACTGATGCTGATTTGGTTTTTGTACGTCAGTTTGGCCTTCGCGCAAAGCACGCCGCCCGCGCCAGAAGAACGGATTCAAAACACGCGCGCCACCATCAGCGAGGCGGAGCGCAAGCAGCGCGAAAACTTAAGCATACTGTTTGGTATCAATAAGAGTATTCAACAAATTGCAAAAAAACGAGCGCAACTCAACGACAAAATGCTTGAGCGTGAGGCCACGGTTCGATCCGCCGCCCAACAGCTTCAAGAACTGGAGCTCAAAAGCGAAAGCCACAAGGGAATGCTGAACCAGCGTCTGAGACAACTTTATCAAGACCGCAATCGCGAGACCATTCACTGGCTGTTCAGTGCCAAGTCGCCAGTGGAGCTTGAGCGCAATCATCGATTTTTAAAGCGGATGATTGATGCAGATCACAAACAGATTAAACAGTATGTGGCGCGACTGAAAGATCTGCGCACCAAGCGAAGTCAGCTCAAGTCGCTGGTGGCCGGTCTTGCGCAAATGCAGAAGAACGTACAGGCTAAAGAAGCTGAGTTGACGGCGCAAATGCGCCAAAAATCTCGCCACGTGAGCGAGCTAAAGAAAATAAAGGACATGAAGCTCAGCGAACTCAAAGGCTTGCGAGCCGGGGAATCCGCGAACGAGCTTTCCTATGCCTTTTTCGAGCGCAAAGGCACCTTGCGCGCACCTGTCGAATCACCAGTCGCCCGTGAATACGGAACTTACGTCGACGCGCAATTTCGCTTCCGATTGATGCACAAGGGATTGTTTTACGCCGCCAAGGTGGGCGAGCCCGTCAGCGCGATTTTTGAAGGAACGGTGGTTTTGGCCGGTGATCTTCCGGGGTATGGAAAAGCGGTGATCGTTGATCACGGGGATAATTATTATTCCGTTTATGCTTTTGCGGTCCAAACCAAAGTGAAGCAAGGGAGCAAAGTCCGCGAAGGCGATGTGGTCGCGGTTTCCGGCGGATCGTCACCGCTCTTTGGACCAGGACTTTACTTCGAAATTCGACATTTCACGGATGCCATTGACCCCCGTTCTTGGATCAAGGATTCTTTAATGAAGACAGTGAATTTACATCAGGAGAAAACATGGGACGTCGTCTCTGGAACCGCTGGACATTAGTATTAAGCCTGGCCGTCGTCAGTGGTCTGGTCGCGATCTCGTTCCAAAGTGTCCGCGCCGTCGCCGACGAACGCTACCAAGAATTGCAACTCTTCGCCAAGGTCCTTAATCTCGTTCAGCAGTACTACGTCGAAGACGTCGACACGAAGAAGCTGATCTACGGAGGGATCAAAGGCATGCTGCGCGAACTTGATCCGCACACGAACTTCCTACCGCCAGATATTTACAAAGAATTTGAAACGGAAACCAGCGGTGAATTCGGCGGTATCGGTATCGAAATCACCGTGCAAAACGGTGTGTTAACTGTGATCTCGCCCATCGAAGACACGCCCGCTTGGAAAGCCGGTATCAAGGCTGGGGATAAAATCGTAGAAATCGACGGCATTTCTACCAAAGGCTTTTCTCTTGTTGAAGCCGCCCAAAAAATGAAGGCCAAAAAAGGCGTGAAGATCCGCTTAGGGATCTTTCGCGACGGCTTCGACAAAACCAAAGAGTTCGTGATCGAACGCGGCACCGTCAAGATCAAGTCTGTGAAGTATATCGATCTGGACGAAGGCTATGGCTACATCCGGCTGACCAGCTTTATCGAAAACTCGGCGCAAGATCTCGAAAAAGCCGTCAAGGCGCACGAGAAAAAGTACAAAGACACCAAGGGCCTGATCATCGATCTGCGCCGCAATCCGGGTGGTTTGCTAGATCAAGCCATTCAGATCAGCGACCTGTTTTTAGAACAAGGCACGATTGTTAGCACCATGGGACGCAATCAAAAAGAGAAAGAAGTCGTTTACGCTAAAAAAGCCAACGGCCTAAAGAATTTCCCCGTGATTGTTCTAGTCGATCAATACTCAGCTAGCGCTTCCGAAATTTTAGCAGGTGCTTTGCAAGACAATAAACGCGCGCTAATTATGGGCCAACGTACTTTCGGAAAAGGCTCTGTACAAAGTGTGGTTAAGCTTGGTGACGGCAGCGGTTTGAAACTTACGGTCGGACGCTACTACACGCCGAGCGGTAAGAGCATTCAAGCGTACGGTATCGTGCCGGACATCGAACTCGAAGATTTCACGCCCGAAGTTTTGGATCAGGCGCGTGTGAAGCAAGACGGCGTTCGCCGCGAAAAAGACATTCGCGGTCACTTGATCGGCGAAAGCGAAGAGCAGCCCGAAGAAGACGGTGGCCCAGCCGCCGCGGCGGCCGGCAAGGGTTCGAAGAGGGTGAAGAAGGACGCCAAGAAGATTCAGTACTGGTGGACCGAAAGCGATGCTAAGCCTGAAAAAGAATTGAACGCGCGCGATCGTATGCTGAAAGATGATTTTCAAGTGCAGCAGGCTTACAATTACTTGAAAGCTTGGGTCGTGATCGAAGATCAACGGCGCGCCGCCGGCACGCCGGTGTCGGCATCAGCCACAACCAGTGAAGCACCGGTCAATGCCGCACCGGTAGTCACGCCCATTTCTGAAGAGAAAAAAGAAGATCAGAAGACGACCCCCGCGAAGCCATCCGAAAAGCCGAACGGAATGAACGGGGCGGTAAAGAAATCGGCACCGAAGGCGAAGGCCGCACCGGTTAAGGCTCCGGCTAAGGCGCCAGCGTCTAAAGAAGCGGCCACGCCTAAATAGTTTGAGAGCATCGCGGCTAAATCCCGGCGTCGTTCTCTTTCGGCAACTGATCTTTGCTGACTTCGGTGACCTTGGCTTTGCCCACTAAGTAATTCACGACTTTTTCTTCAGTCACCTGAAAAGCCAAACGCGCGCGGCGTTCGGGTTGGTCGTAGAATTCCTTGAGGCGGGCCATTTCGATGCCGGTCTGTTTGCCGTACTCTTCGATTTTGGCTTCAAGTTCCGAAGGCAAAGCGCGCAAATTCAATTTGTCCGCCAAAGCATCCAGCAAGAAAGTGGATTTGACCATAAACGTGGCGGATGCTTCAAAGTCCGTGTTCCACTTGGTTTTGTAATCATCGAAATCTTTTTCGGATAAACCTTGTTGCTTGAGTTTACCTTTGAAGTCTTCGATCAAAGCTTCTTTCTGACGAGCCACTAAGCTGCTGGGTGCTTCAACGGGGTTGGCTTCGACCAAAGATTTGACGACGCGGTTCTTTACGTCCTCTTCGATGCGTTTGTTTTCGCTTTCTTCGATGTCTTTGCGAATGCGCGCTTTCAAATCATCCAGAGTTTTAAAGTCACCGACCTTAGCGGCCAGGGCGTCGTTCAGTTCAGGCAAAGTTTTCTTCTTGATGCCCGTGAGCTTCACGTCGAAAGCGACGGGTGCGCCGCTGAGCGAAGCTTCGTGGTAACCTTCGGGGAAGCGCAGGTTTAAAGTGCGTTCTTGGCCGATCTTCATGCCTGTCAGGCCTTCTTCAAAACCTTCAATAAATTGCTTGGCGCCAATTTCGAGTTCATGGCCGGTGGCCGATCCGTTCGGCAGCGGTTCACCGTTCACTTTGCCAACGAAATCCAAGACGGCCACGTCGCCGTCGACTAAAGCACGGTCCTCGAAAACCGTGACCGTTTCGGCTTGGCCGGTACGGATGTTTTCAAGGATGGTCAAGATACGATCATCGGGGATCACCAGTTTTTCGCGAACGACGGGCAAGCCTTCAAACTTCTTCAATTCCACTTCGGGACGCACTTCGAATTCGGCCGAAAACTTAAACTCTTTGCCTTCGACGACAGGTTCAAACGAGATTTTAGGATGACCGACAGGATCGAATTTGTGCTCTTCGAGAGCTTCGGGGTAAGATTGATTCACCAGCTCGTTCACGACGTCGGTCATCACATCATTGCCGTAAATGGACTTGATGGTGGCGATCGGGGCTTTGCCTGGGCGAAAGCCCTTTATGTTGGCCTTTTTTTGGATCGCCTTGTAAACTCGGTCGAACGTTTTCTGAACTTTCTCCGCAGGGACCTCAACGTTGATTTTGCGCGACAAACCATTCAGTTTTTCAACCGTGGACTTCATGAATTCTCCTTTATCAAACCGCCTGATTTACTCAATATGCTGCGCTTTGCCAACATCTAGGCCCCTTAAACAAGGTGCGGCATGATTCATCTTATCACCGGTAAAGGTGGCGTCGGCAAATCCACGGTGGCGGCCAGTCTGGCGTGGTCGCTGGCCGCCCAAGGCAAGCGCACTTTGCTGGTCGAATTGGGCGAACGCAGCTATTTCCGGCATGTTTTTCACAGTGATCTTCAGGGCCACGACGCCCAAATCAGTTCGACTCTCACTCTCGCCAAGTGGGAGGGGGAGGCCATCCTTCGCGAATACCTCCTCCACCTTCTGAAGATCGAGCGCATGGTGAAGCTCTTCTTCGACAACAAGGTCATGCGGGCCCTGGTCCAAGCAGCGCCGGCGCTGAAAGAATTGGCATTGATGGGCAAGGTCACCAGTGGCCCTCGGCACGTAGGTCCGGTCCTCCCGTGCGATGATTTGGTGATCGATGCTTACGCCACCGGCCATTTTCGCGCACTCTGGCGCGCGCCGATCGGTTTGGCCGAGGCCATCCCCTTTGGTCCAATGGGCGAGCAATCACGGGCCATCGTCCGCGTGCTGAAGGATCCCGCGCTGACCAAAATCTACGTGACCATGATTCCCGAAGAGCTCCCCGTGACCGAAGGTTTAGAGCTGGCGCGCGATATTCAGGCGGAGCTCGAACAACAGCCGATCTTGGTTTTGAATCGCTGGTTGGAATGCCCGCTCACTCCAGAAAAAGTAAACAAGTTTAGCGGCCATGATTTCGCCGAATATCTTTCGACGCTTCTGCAAAGGCAAAACCAATTGCGCACAACAGTCGAGGGCCGCGGCCTGACCTTGAAGGTTTTGCCGTGGTTGTTTGCCGACAGCGTGGCAGAAAAAATCCGTGAGCTCTCCAGCGCCATGGATAGCTCGGGCTTTTTAGAAAACAAGGGGGGAGCATGATCGACCTCCTGAAAAAACATAAAATCATCATCTGTGCGGGAACGGGCGGAGTAGGGAAAACCACGATGTCTGCGAGCCTCGGTGTTTTGGCAGCCCAAGGTGGATTGCGTACGCTGGTGTTGACGATCGATCCCCTGCCGGCAGTCGCGAGCATCAGC
>JBEIHA010000096.1:0-10152 GCA_040381635.1 Pseudobdellovibrionaceae bacterium | reverse complement strand
GAATGTATTCGAAACTTCTGGCCGCCGAGCGTGCCAATAAGGCGGGCATCATCACACATCTGGTGCGCGGAGATATCCCCCGCAATCTACTGCAGATCGCCATGGGACAAGGAATCGGGACACAGGTGGGCGGCCATGGCCCTAAATAAGAAAATAGAAAAATCCATACTGAAACTGCGAGCCGGGATGCGCCAGCAAAGGACGCTGACGACCGAACAGAAAAATAAGCTGTTGAATGAACTGGCGATCGCACTGGAAAAAGACGGTGCACAGATCCTTAAGGCCAACGCCAAAGACCTTAAAGAATTGAAATCGGGTACGGCGCCCGCCTTTCGAGACCGCTTGGCCTTAGATCCTCAACGCCTGAAAGGGATGGCCGATTCACTTAGACAAGTGGCCTCCCTCCCCGATCCAGTGAACGAGGTTCTAGAAGAACGCACTTTGCCCAATGGATTGAAGCTTAAGAAAATTCGAGCTCCCCTTGGTTTGATCTTGATGATCTTCGAATCGCGGCCGAACGTGATTTTGGAAGCGTTCTCGCTCGCCTTTAAATCTGGAAATTTGATTGTGTTGCGCGGGGGATCCGAGTCCAAGCATTCAGCCAAAGCTATTTACAAACTAATGAACTCGGTGATGGGCGCGTCGGCATTTTACGGGATCGAAGACTACGACCGCGCGCACGTCGCGAATCTTCTGAAACGCAAAGATTTGATCGACATCACCGTCCCACGCGGCGGCGATAGATTGATCGCCTTTGTGCAGAAGACGGCCGCTATGCCCATTATCAAAAACGACCGGGGGATGTGCCACGCCTATGTCGATAGCGAGGCCAATTTAGAAATGGCGGTTCGGATCGTCGCCAATGCTAAGATGCAAAGACCCGGCGTTTGCAATTCGCTTGAGACCGTTCTTGTGCATAAGTCTGTGGCTTCAACGTTTATCCCCCTGCTCTACGCGGCGACGGCTGACAAGAAACTGACATGGAAGACGGATTTGGCTTCATTCTCCTTACTCAAAGGTCGACCTAACGTTGAAAAGGCGAAAGACAAAGCTTGGGACACCGAATACCTCGATTTGATTTTGAACTGTCGGATCGTCGATGGTTTGGACCAAGCTTTAGCGCATATTGAAGAGCATGGTTCTCAACATTCCGAAGCGATCATCACCCAATCCGAAACCAAGGCGCGCCGTTTTCAAAGCGAGATCGACGCGGCGGCGGTGTACTGGAATGCCTCCACCCGGTTCACCGATGGCTTTCAATTTGGTTTAGGCGGTGAACTTGGGATCAGCACGCAAAAACTGCATGTGCGCGGGCCCGTGGGTTTGCGCGAGCTGACTACGCCGCGCTGGATCGGCGACGGCACCGGACAAATCCGCGAGTGACAGAGCCCCGCGCGGTCTTTACCCTTAAAAGTATGAGAAAAATACTTGCGCTTATCATCGCGGGCTTTGCGAGCCACTCCGTTCACGCGGAATTCTCGTCTGGCTTAGGCATTTTCGCCCTCAATTTGAATCGTACGACCACGTCGAACACGGCCGAGAAAACCTTGATCGGTCCGATGTTTTATCCCGTGATCGTCCGCTACCAGACGTCGGCCTTCTGGGGCGACCTGCGGTGGGCACCGTACACTTCGTTCACCCATCTGACGACGTTGGCGATAAAGAATGAAACGCCCGACGGCACGGCGAAAAGAAATTTTGCGATCGTGAGCTCCCCCCTAGTCTACCCTATGGGACCGCAGTGGTTTTTATCGGCCGGACCTGGCTTGATGTATTACGAACTTAAAGGCGAAGGTGGAACCAAGGTCGTCAATAACGGCACGGGCACGACGGTCTTTGGTGTCCCTTCGAAAACCCGCTCGAGCAAAGTTTTTATTTTTGAAATCGGCAGCGGCTGGCAGATCAACGAATATCGCATCGGCGTTGATCTTTATTTTTCAGGATTGTCATCGGATCGTTTAAGCACGAGCTTTCAGGCTAGCCTGAGTCGCTCGTTCGGAGGCCAGTCATGGTAAAATTCTTAGGCTTTTTCACGACACTTTTCGCGACTCCCCAATTTGCTTTTGCCTTCACCCTCGCCAGTACGGGTTTTGAAGGTGGTTGGCCTGGCGAGACATTGTCATTCTATTACAACTCGGCCAACTGCCCGGCCGGTGTTTCAAGCGCCATGAACAAAGCTCTCGAAATTTGGAGCAATGTGCCCACCAGCAATTTGAAATTGAAACTGGGCGGAACGTCATCGGTGACGCCGGCCCAATTGATCGGCAGCTCGGCTCCCACGGTTCCGGTGATTGTCTGCGATCCTGCCTTCGAGACCAACTCGACGGGCACGAACGGGGATTTCGTTGGAGGGTACGGCTTCTTCACCCACTCCGGTGGAAAAATCCGCTACGGTGGTATCGTCCTTAACGTGCAGTCGGGAAAAAATGCGAACATCAATAACTTCGATGCGAGTTCTTTGGCGATCTTGTTGGCGCACGAGATGGGCCATGTCTTGGGACTAGGGCATTCCGAATATCAGCCGGCCCTTATGTACTATGACATCAGCTCGAAGAACGAGCTGACGCTTTCTCAGGATGATATCGACGGCATGACTTATTTGTATCCGCGCGATGAATTCAAAGACGGGATCTACGGCTGCGCTCGCATTTCGGCCGTACCTCCGACAACGGGAGCCGCGGCCCTCTTGTGCCTACTGCTCCCGCTCATTTACCTGGCCTACTTACGGAAAGAAAGCTCGCCGAGGTAATCTTTTTTGCCTACATCAACGCCGTTGTGGCGAAGGATGGAGTAGGCGACCGCTATGTGAAAACAGAGATTGGGCGTGGCGTGCTCGTTCACGAAATCTAGGCCCATCATATATTTGTTTTCCCACCGCGGGGTGGTGATCTTCTTTTCTTCGCTGCCTTTAAAGTCATTGGGGCTCAGAGTTTTCATGTAGGTGATCACGTCAGCGATGCGCGTCTTCAGCTCGGGCAAAGTGGTTTCTTTGTCGTCGTGTGTGGGGGCGTCTTTACCGGTGAGTCGAGCGCAAGCCAATTTAGCCGTGTCGGTGGCGATCTGAACTTGCTTCAGCAAGTTGAATTGATCGGGGGCCAGGCGTGAATGCAAGAGCACGCTCATCTCTACTTTCTTTGAATCGGCGAAAGCCGCGCCTTTATCTAGGATCTTATCGAGATTGGTGAGCATGCGGGTGTACTGAGTGACGGTCATTCCGTAAAGCATAGATTCTCCTTTTTTGAGAGGAGAATAGAACTAACACCGTGCGAGCGGACTAGCGAGCCGTGCCGCCCTGCGCACCGGACTCCGTAATGGAAGCGGGGGCCCGAGTCGAGGTCGCGGGCTGTGCCGCTACCGACTGCACAGGGCGACTATTTTGCGGGGCCAAAGTGGCGTCCGCCGGATAGGCCAAGGCGATATTCATGTTCGTCAGGGCCCCGGGTGATTTGCACGCGGACACCAGTTCGGCCGCGGCGTTGTTGAAGCTGAGGGAGCCCATTTGCAAATTCGGCGGCGTACTTTCAAAAAGACCGTGGGCTTCGGAAACACTGACCAGATTGCGGTTAGGTCCCGCGACCACAAATTTTTGGCCACCGCGAAAGTCCGGACTACAGAACACTTCTGTGGCGCGAACGCCACCACGCAAACCACCGACGGCCCCGACGGCAGCCAATTGGCCCATAAATCCATTGGTGCATTTCGCGCCACTCTTTTCAGCTAAACATTGGGCGCTGGTGGTGAGTCCACCCACCGCGAGAACGCCCGAAACGACCGAAAGCACATGGGGTTCATTCGACGCCGCAAAAGCATAGGGGAAAATCCAATCCCAAAGAATAAAGGCCGAGCGGCGCGGGAAAACGATTTTTTCCAAGTGAGCCATCCGCGCTTCCACACTGCCCCTCTGGCTAAGATCGATGCGCTTACCGCCAAACGAAAAAATCTTTCGCTTAAGATCGACAACAATCAGAGGTTGATCAAGGCCCTTAAAATAAATCGAATTACCGGCCAGAAACGCGCGCGGAAGAGGCTTATGGCTGATTCGCGCGCTTAAGTAGGCAAGGTAGCGAAGGTCCTTTTTATCGGCGCCGATTTTCATAAAACCAATCAGGCGCTGATGACTTCCAACCGTATTGTATATGTCGACACCCTGACGCACCGGCGGAGCGAACTCCGCCGCCTGGATGGCGAGACTGGAAGAGAGGAGAATGAGAAGGCTTAGCGCGCGCACTGGCTTTGACATGAGCAAAGTGGATTCCCAACCATAAGGATCAGATTGATACTGTCGCCCAATGTGAGGTTAAATCGTGGACAGTAGGTTATAAATTAGGCGCTGTCTCATTTTGAGACAGCGTAAAAGTAGGATCGTTTGATCAAAGAAATTTTCGAATCCATCCTTACGCCGGTAACCCGCGAAGCCCGCAAGCTGGGCTATCTGTACGAATCCATCGCGCTGAATGAACGCCATCGTCGCCGCAAGCAGGACTGGCAGAGTCATATCGATAAATGCAAAGAGCATACGTTGAAGGCCGTAAACTCGCTGCAGAACAGGCAGCATATGCTGGTATTGGGCAGTGGCCCGCTGATCGAACTGCCAATAGAAGAATTGGTCCTGATCTTCGATAAAGTTTATCTCTTCGATTTTGTTCATCCGCGTTCGGTTCGTGCAAAATGGCTGCGGCATCCTAAGGTGGAATTGGTGGAGATTGATTTACTAGGGCTCGCGACAAATCTTTTGAAATGGACTTCAGGGCCCCTACCCGAGGTGCGACCACCCGAACTGAAGAGCTTTCGCCCCAGTTTTATTTTGTCAGCGAATTGTCTGTCGCAGCTGCCTTTGAGTCCCCGCCGCCACTTAGAAAAGCACGTTCCAGAAGACGAATTGAACACGTATTGCGAAAGGATTTCGGCAGCTCATTTACGATCCATCAAAGCCGCGGATGTTCCCCATTTGATTATTAGCGACTTTGAAACTCGCACCGTAGAACCCGATGGCACCGTTGGTGAAAGAACGGCTCCTTTTTTTGATCGCGACTCCTTAAAGCTGATCGATTCATGGAATTGGAAGCTCGCACCGAAAGGCGAGCTCTACAGAAACAGATCGGTAGAAATGTCGGCCGGAGCCTTCACTCTTCTATAAAGTTTTACCGAACGCCTTTTCAATTTCAACCGGGCATAAAACTTTCGAGCGCTTAGCGTCTAACTTAAGGTCGTAAGGCTTATCGTCCCTTAAGAAAACGCGCACCATCTCGCCTTCGTGATTGGTGCGAAAGATCATGCGCACGGGCTCTTGACCGGTAGGCAATTTGTAGGTCACATCGACGCCGCCACTCGGCCCCGGACGTTGGGAATAGCGCGAAACTTCGCCGTCCAGATTGGCCTCGAAAGCCGCAGGTCCGCGCATGCGCAAAAGCACGTCGTTCATGCCTGAAGCACTTTTCACGTTCACCGTCGCCATTTCGACCAAAATATCGGGTCCAACAAACACTTTCGCGTAAGGGGCGACTTGCTTAGGCGCCGCACAGTCCGCTTCGCTGATCGCCATGGTCTCGGGGATTTGATCGCCGGGCTTCATCGCCGCGATCTTGGTATCGATCTTTGAATCCAGTTGGGTGATCGCCTCACGTACGGCGTCGGTTTTGGATTCTAAACGCTGGGTCGTGGCATCAATGCGGTCGGTGGTTTCTTTTAAGCCTAAAAGCTGGGCTTGCAACTGTGCGATCTGCGGAACGGCCGAGGCCATGGCTCCTCGCGCGGGTCCTTCCTCAGTGGCAAAAGCTTTTTGAGCGCCAAAGAAAACCATCAGCACGACCGAGGCCACCAGGTTAAAGGCGAAAGCGACGGACCAGTTATTCACTTCACCGATGTGGGCAAATTCATCTTTATCGATTCGTCCGTCGAGCATCGCTTTGCGGATTTGACGCCGCTTAAAACCGAACCAAACAACGCCCGAGACCATGCAGCCCAACCCGGTGAGCACCGCCAACACGGCCACGAACGGCCCGAGCGGCGCCAACACGTCCGCTACGAATCCACCGACGGCGGCAATCGGCACGGCGATCTTCGCGCTGCGCTCCCAAAGATGATTGAGATTCTGTTTCGCTAGATGACTGATCTGAGGTTTTTGTTGCATACCAAAATTGAATCACGAGCGCGGGAATCTGTCACCTCTAAGAGCACTGGATTTTGGTCCATTCTTTCATTGTCATATCTAGCGACGCTGCATACCCTTGAAGGGTGAAGTTCTATCCCCGACTTACCTTAGCGCTTTTCGCCTTTTTGCTTTACGCGCCCACGCTGTTTTTCGAATACGTCTACATGGACGACTACTTGATGGTGCAAGAGACAGCGTTCTATTCGAAGATAGAGAACATCCCCAAATCTTTTTCCCGCTCGGTATGGCATCCCACGGGCACGGAATACAATTACTATCGCCCGGCTTCGACCAGCGTTTATATCTTAGGCGCTTGGGCCTCGACCTTGATTTCCAAGGACATCTTGCCTTGGATTTTTCATCTGACGAACGTGCTTCTGCAAGTGGCGGTAGTTTTACTTCTATTCTCGCTATTGAAGGCCTTTGGAAGCTCACGCAACGCCGCTTTTGTCGCTGCCTTCATCTTGATCATTCACCCCGCCTCGGCGGGCACGCTGGGGTGGATTCCCGGGCAAAATGAATTGTTGCTGGCTGTGGCCGTTGTCGGTGGCTTTCTTTGCTTCATTCACGCCTTGAAATCTAAGATTTGGTTTGTAGCGCATGGCTTTTGTTTTTTGCTCGGGATGTTGACCAAGGAAAATGCCGCGGGACTTCCGATTCTTTGCGCGATGTATTTACTTTTTTCACTTGAGCGCAAACGCTGGTCGCTTTGGCTGATCTCGCTCGCCAGCTGGGGCGCCACCGTCGCCATTTGGCTTTTGATGTTGAGTCAAGGCGGCGGCGGAGCGCCCCCGCAAGCGGGCGGCGCTCTTCAGGGCATGTGGCATGGCCTGCCCTACGTATTGATTTATCTAGGACAATTGTTTATGCCCGTGGGTCTCTCCACCCTCCCCACGCCACAGGATACACCGCTTTATTTTTGGATTGCCGGGGGCTTAGGCGCGACGCTCGTGCTGGGTCTTGCGTTCTGGAAGCTGCGTGAAAGACCGCTGATGTTGATCGGTGCCGCTTGGTTCGGCGGTTTTTTGTTGCCGACTTTTGCCAATATGCTGCCACAGCTTAAGGACACTTTTATTCTGCGCTCCGACCGCGCCTACCTAGCTTCGGTCGGAATTTTGATCGTGTTCACGCAAATACGCGAACAACGTTGGAAAATGATATTCGCCCAATGGCCGGCGCGGGCGGCGCTGGGGCTTGTCACGCTCGCGATGTTGGGCTTGAACCTGCGGCACCAATTCCATTTCCAAACCGGAATGGCTTTTTACCAAAGTGGTGTGGACGGATCGCCGAGGTCCGCCTTCGCACGAACTCACTTGGCCGATATGTATTTGTACGCCAAGGATATCCCGGCTGCGATCGAGCTGTATCTCTCGGCGATCGCCATCAACCCTTATGAGCCGCAAGCTCACAATAACTTGGGCGTGGCGTACATGAGAGCAGGCGATATGGACAAAGCCGCCGAACAATACGTGAAAGAGCTAGATTTCAATCCGAATAACTTGCTGACTTGGTCCAACCTGGGATCGATCTATCTGCAAAAGGGCGATCACACCAATGCCGAGGTCGCGTTCAAGCGGGCGGTCCAGCTGAATCCGGCTTACAAAGACGCTTGGGCCGGACTCTACAAAATCTATGAATTTCAAAAACGTCATGTTGAGCGCGAAGAGGCGCTTAAGAATCTGAAAAAAGCCGAAATGGACATGAGCCGCGGCATCTAGTTTGGATTATGCCAAATGGATTTGTCGGTGTTGATGACTTTACCTTTGGTGTTGGCTGGCACACCCGTGCCTCGCCACAATTGTTTTTGGTATCCGCCGTGGTGAATCTTGTGGGCCTTTAAGTCGATATCGACCACTGAATCGAAGCCACCCAGTGCGGCCTGATAAGCCAAGCGCATGACGACCTCATCGCGATCATCACAAGGCTCGATCAAGACTGGTTTTTCTTTGCGACGAACCAGCCGAGTTTCTTTTCCCTGATTTTTAAAGAAGACATCGACATTTTTGGCTAGCTCAAGCACCGAAAAATAATCCGCCAAGGGCTCAGCCACTTTGTCGTCGTAGCAGCTTGTGCAAAAGGTGCCGTGCTTAAGCTCCGGCGCCAGATTTACAGCAAAGGCGAAGCTTTCGGGATCTAAAATGTGGGCGCACTTCTTACAGATCGTGCACGCGCAAAATCCGCAGTTAAGGACCGACTTATTTTTTTCGCATTGGCTGCAGGTCTGTTGTTCCATGGGAACGGCTTAGCATAGGCGCGTCAATTCGGCAACTTAACGCCCGCATCTTCGAGTTCGGTACGAATTCCCCACATTTTTGAAAGCAATTTAGGGGCATGTGAACCCAAATAAGCCATCAACAGGAACTTAAGCGTCCTACCGACAAAGATGACCAAGCCGATCTCAAGGATGGATTCGTTGGCCAGGGAGGCCAGAATCACCGTCGGCTGCTGCACCAAGGGTGTCGCCGCCACTATAAAAACCAAAAGCATGCCGTATTGGCTAAAGAAGCGGTCCGTAAGGGCCCAAGTGCGACTTTGATCGATGCCGGGGTACATTTCTAAAATCCAGGGAAGTCCGTGAATTTCAACCAGGTAGGACAAAATCATGGCCCCGAGCGTGGACCCAATAGCGACCGCGATTGCAAAAATAACCCAGCGCCGGGGATTGATCATCGAGCTCGAGATCAAAATTCCGTCGGTCGGTACGATCACGATCAAGTTATCCGCCAATGCCAATAGCCCAATGATGGGGGCGTACCACCATCGATCCGCATAACGCTGAAGGTTCTTAACGTGGGCTGAGATTTTGGCGTGCATTTTCTTTGAGATCACTTGAACCTACCTTAAGCTCGGTAGGCCGGAGGAGCAACCGCCGCCTCGAGATTTAACAAAATTTGGTCGACCTTGGGACGGCCGCTCGACTTTTGGCAGACCGGATCGGCGGCATTTGCATTACCGGTGAGAGCCAGAGCTTGACAGCGGCACCCGCCGAAGTCGGCCGTTTTTCTTTCACACGACCGGCAAGGCTCTTCCATCCAGTCGTCGCCGCGAAAGGCGTTGAAGAGTTCACTCTCGAACCAAATTTCCTTTAAAGAATGCTCGCGCACGGACGGTGCGGAAAATTCTTTAAGTGTTTCGGCCGAATGACAAGGCATCGCCAAGCCCAGGGGATTGATCAGCATCATCTTCTTCGCCCAACCGCCCATGCACGGCTTAGGTGTATCCGCATAGTAATCCGGGAGGACATAATCGATGCGCACTCGGCCCCTTAAGCTTTCTTTATTTCGAGCAATCACTTGCATCGATTCGCGTACCATTTCCCGGGTAGGCATCAGACGCGCACGATTTTTCAACGCCCATCCATTGAACTGCACGTGCGCGACTTCGATTTTTTGCGCGCCTAAGTTCACGGCCATATCGAGCATACTCTGCAGGCGAGGATGATTGTTCCGGTGAATCACCAGATTCACGGTGAACGCGACTGGATGTTTTGCGATCAACGCAGCGATTTCTTTTTTCTTTGCCAATGCATCGACGCCGCAGGTTTCTTTGGCCGCTTGCGCGTCGGTGTCTTGAAAGCTCAATTGAATATGGTCGGTGCCGGCGTCGACGATCGTGCTTAAGGATTTCTCGGTGAGACCTATCCCTGAAGTGATCAGATTAACGTAAAGCCCATTCTTTACCGCGGCCTTGATCAGTTCGGCCAGATCTGGCCTTAGACTAGGTTCGCCGCCGGTGAAGCTGATCTGCGAGACACCGAGGCTTGCGGCCTCCTTGATCACGCGTGTCCATTCGGCGGTGGAGATCTCGCCGCTTCGAGCGGCGAGATTAATTGGATTCGAACAGTACAAACACTTCAGCGGGCAAGCGTGGGTCAGTTCAGCACTAAGGGAAAGTGGACCTTCGATCATGGAAAAATCAAACCCGCGCGTTCGTTCAATCGCTTAAGAAAGGACAAGGTCTCTTGCTGGATCTTTTCTTTTGGTGCGGTGGCGTATTTCTCG
>JBEIHA010000095.1:0-10365 GCA_040381635.1 Pseudobdellovibrionaceae bacterium | reverse complement strand
CAAGTGATCGAAGATTATTCGAAAGCAAGCGGACAGAGATTTATCTACGACCCCCAAGTACGAGGAAAAGTGACCGTGATCAATCCGCAAAAAATTTCCCTAGACGAAGCGTTCGCGCAGCTATCAACGTCACTGGCCGTCAACGGAATTGGAATTTCGAAGCAAGGCGATGTAATGGTGATTCAACAAGCGCGCTCGATTCAGCGCAATTTCATCGACATCGGAACGACGCTTCCGCCCCTTCGGCCTGAACGGATGTTCACCTGGGTGGTCGAGCTGAAACACGCTAGCGCTCAAAAGATCAACAATGAACTTCGCATTCTTACTTCAAAAGATGGTGAACTTGTCGCTTTGACAGCGACCAATCAAATTTTAGTTACAGACTGGGTTTCGAATCTGCACCGAATAGAAAAAATCATCGAAGCCGTCGACAGGCCCGCGCGCGATGTAAAAACCGCGGATATTCATATCCCTCCCGTCCGCATGTCGGGCAATGGCGCACCAGAACCCATTATGTAACGCACTGAACTGCAGAAAAATCTCCGAGACATTTATTTTTTCTTAAATAGGGCTTCGGCGGCGCTCAGGAGGGCGTCTTTCGTGGGGCCCGAGGATTTGCCGCCGCTGGTGCCGGGTTGGAAATAGTCACAGCGATTGGCGCGCTCGCGGTCGGGGACGAGCTCGGCCTGCGGTTCGCGGCATTCATTGTAGACTTTTGGGTCCCAGAATTGGCAGCACTTGCAGACGTGCAGGTCTTCACCGCACTTGGTGCATTCGGCGCGCAAAGGCACGCGCTCGGAAAACTCTTCTTTGTTGCCGCATTTGAAGCACAGAACCTGAACCATTTAGACCTGATTTTTAAAGTTGAAGTTGTGCTCGGCCTCAATGCGGCGGACCGTGCCGGTGTGCGACCGCATCACGATCGAATGAGTCGACCCGCGATTGCCCGGCAAAGAGCGTACGCCCATCAACAAGGGACCATCGGTCACGCCGGTCGCGCAGAACATCACGCTGCCCTTCGCCAATTCTTCCAGCGTTAAGATTTTATCGGGGTCTTTAAGACCCATTTTTTTGGCCCGCTCGCGCTCGCCTTCATTGCGAAACTTCAGCTGACCCTGAAAGTCCCCGCCCAAACACTTCAAGCCTGCCGCCGCGATCACGCCTTCGGGTGCGCCGCCAACGCCCATCAACAAATCAATGCCCGATTCATCCCAGCATGGGGCAATCCCGGCCGAGACATCCCCGTCACCAATAAGCCGTATGCGGGCGCCGCTCTTGCGTACGGCCGCAATTAGTCCTTCGTGCCGGGGTCGCTCAAGAATCACCACGGTCACGTCTGAAACTTTTTTGCCTAAGGCCTCGGCGACGATGCGCACGTTTTCTTCAGGGGTCTTATCCAAGCCGATCAGGCCTTTGGCGCGCGGCCCGCACGCAATTTTCTTCATGTAAGTGTCGGGCGCATGCAGAAAGTTTCCACGTTCAGCCACCGCGATCACCGCGATGGCGCCAACACCACCATTCGCGCAAATGGTCGTGCCCTCGAGCGGATCCAAAGCGATGTCGATCGAAGGAGCCTCCGGTCCCCGCTTTCCCACTTTTTCGCCGATGTAAAGCATGGGCGCTTCGTCGCGCTCCCCTTCACCGATGACAACGGTGCCGTCGATGTAAACCGAATCGAAGGCTTTTCTCATGGCGTCGACGGCCGCTTGGTCGGCGGCCTTTTCGTCACCGCGGCCCATGTGCTTGGCGCAGGCCAAGGCCGCCGCTTCGGTGATCCTTACGAATTCGAGAGCCAGGTTTCGGTCCATGATTCTTTCTCCAAGTGAGTGAGCAGTATTTGACTGGGACGCGCCGGTTTCAAATCTTTGCCTACGGGAATATGCAATGTTTCGGCTTCGGCCACGCGGACATCATCGCCGCCCTTGACGGACTTAGTGATCGCGTATTGAAAGTGAATCTTTAAACCTTTGCGCTGCACTTGCAGGTAGATCTTAATCAAATCGTCGAAGACGCAAGGCTTTAAATGCCAAACTTGATAATGCAACACCGCCAAAACTTTATCATTCTGCGGATAGTGATCGTGCGCTAGCCCCATTGCGCGCATCCAAGCCACGCGGGCTTCTTCGCAGAAACGTAGGTAATTGGCGTGATGAACCACGCCCATGGCGTCGGTGTCCGAAAACGCCGCCCGGCGCTGGTGTAGAAATTTGCCCTGCAAGTCAAGCTCCCAGAAGTAAACTGCGAACGAAGTCTTCCATAGGAAGACCTTCTTTGTCCATCTGCGATAGCATCAAAAGTGCGCGCCGGTCGGAGGGTTTTAGGTTTAAGGAAGGCTGCCCGCGAACGAATTCGGTGACTAGCCCGCCCATATCCACTTGCACACGCTCGACCGCGCCGCCGCTTAACCAAATGTAAGCATGTGTTTGACCGGGCCCCTGGTACCAATACTGAAAGTTTTCACTACCGTTCACGAAGGCACTTTCGATGGGCTTCATGGCGGTGCCCACCAATTTGGCATCTAGAAATTCGCGTAAACTGAAATGCCCCTCCGGCGACAAGCTCGGAAACTCTAAGCCCACCCAATCCATATTGCACCAAGCAATTCGCGCTGCGACCTGAAACGCCGGTAATCGACCTAAAGTGACCTCCACCTGTAAGCGCTGCTGAGCTCCGATGGGATAAAGCCCCGGCCGCCGTGCGGCCAAGCCTTTGTAACTGAGATCAACGACCTCTGAAGTTTCTAGATTTGGCCAGGCCAAGGTTGCTTGAAAATCGGGCACAAGTCCGGCCAGGGCTTTCGAAACATGGACGCGTGGGAAACGGCGCTGCTCCTTAAGATCTTTCAAGAGACCGCCTTGCGCTTAAATTCTTGTTTAGACTTGGCCTTAATCAATAACTTCATTTCACTTTCGAATCCGAAGACATCGGGCTTTTTTTGACTCGTTGATAAACCTTTTTTTGGATTTCCAAAAAAGCAGGCCCGCCCCGAAGACGGCGTGCGCAGTCAAAAACATGAGTAATCCCGGCAGCATTCTGATACGATACTGCAAATGCAAGCCTCGTGGAAAAAAAATCTTCCCATGTCTCTCACCTACTCGCGCGCTTTGGTGGCGCCGGTGATTCTGGGCATTTTGATGTCCGGCTGGTCGTTTGCGGGCTGGCTTTCCGCTCTGCTCTTTGTTTTGGCCGCGCTGACCGATTGGCTCGATGGAATGTTGGCCCGTCGCTACGGGGTCGAGAGCAATATGGGCCGCTTCATGGACCCGATAGCCGACAAAATCTTGGTGCTGGGCGCGATTGTTATGCTGCTCGCCATGGGTCGCGTCGACCCCATCATGGTTTTTTTGTTCTTGGCCCGTGACATCTTTATTGGCGGCATCAGATCGGTGGCGGCGGCCAACAATTTGATTATCTCTGCCAAGCCTTTTGGCAAATGGAAGACCGCGATCCAAATGATCGCGATCCCGTGCCTGCTTCTCTACGAGCCCATCTTAGGAATTCCCATCGCGGACATTGGCTACTATGGCCTGTGGGTCAGCGTCGGCTTTAGTCTAATTTCAGGCGCCGAGTACACGATCGGGTATTACCGCAGCACGAAATGACCTCACGCGTGATGGGTTTACACGCTCGCCAATGATTGAAACAGTGTTGGGCGAACATCATGGAAATCATCAAAGCGAATCTCTGGGAAATTAAGAAGTCGGGATCACTGCGGACGCTGGGCGGACTGCTAGCGCTCTTTCACCTTTTGCAATTTTATATGTGGTGGGATTCTGGCAACCTTCCGCTGAAATACGTTCAGCAAGGCCTGCCGATGTGTTGGTCGCTGATGGAAAGCTGCGATTGGCTGCGCGTGCTTCCGTTTGGAATCTTGAGTTTTTTCTTCTACACCTACGGCGTCTTTGTTTTGCTCTCGGCGCTTTGTTTTTTGCTGACCGAATTGGTGGGCCTCGCCTTCTATCTTCTGCTGATGGGCATGGGCCTAAGCATGGTCCTTTACTTCCAGGATCTGCGCCTAAGTTCGAACGAGGGTTACTTTATCTTGTTCACCTCGTTCGCGTTTCTTTTTGTTCCCAGCAAGCACCGCTTGATGCGCTGGCTGGTCGTTTCATTTTTTGTCGCCCGCGGGCTTTCGCAAGCCTCACCGGATTGGCTCAGTGGAGTTTGGTACCTTGAACATTTGGGTCTGCCGATCAAGCTCGGTGAGTGGTTAGCTGCCGTCAGCGTTCTAGTGCAAATGATCGGCGGCGCCGCCATGTTGTTACGCGACGGTCGCTACTTCTGGAGCGGCTGGGTCGGACTCTTCGTCTTTGAGTGTTTCAACCTCTACGTCGGCGAGTTTATGTCCGCGTCGCTGGCTATGGGCGCGCTACTTTACGTGGCGCTCGACGAAATTGAATTGCGTAAAGCCGAACGCGAATACATCTATCAATCCTTTATCCGGCCCGAGCCTTCCTTCGTTTGGGGCGGAATTTTACTGGCCTTCTTTTGGTCTGCTCAACTGGCGCCCTTCGCGGGCCTTGACCGAAGCTCGGGTGTGAAGTCCTTCTTGGACGTTTGGGCGCTTCATCCCGAAGCCGCGCATGAAGAATGTGATCAGCGTACCTTCGCCACTTTCAAAGACCGGGTTGAAGAGATCTCGGCCGAACCGCAGGTCAGCCGGCAGCCGTCCATGATGTGCAATACCTATTTGCGTTTTCTCGATCTTAAAGCGACTTGCAAACAAATGGCCGAGGCTGATCCAAACTTCATCACCTTGAGCAGCGTGCTGCAGGTTCGCAACTATCGCGAGAAAACCAATTACCGTGCCTTCGAGGTGAAAGACTTTTGCAATCCGGAACTCAACTTCAAGAGTTTAGATACCGTTAAGTGGGGCCCTTGAAATGGAATACGAATCAAGGAACGTAAAGTGGTATATCCTTCTGCTCTTCGTGATCTATTGCGGGGTCACCGCCTACGTTTTATTTCAAGGTAACCCGTTTCTTTACTCGCACCTGGAATTGCGCGCGGCCTTGACCGCAGGCGCAGACGCTCACATGCAAACGATCCCGTCCAATCCCGCGGCCGCCAGTAAAATTGGCGCGGCGGTGTTCTATTCCCGCTACAATTTTGAGCGCACGGCGATCGATCCCCTCAATTCTCCGCGCTCAAAAAACTATGAAGAGTTTGAAACCCATCCGATTGAAACCGGACTGGAAAAATGGGAACCGCAAAATATCGCCTTCGATGAACAGGGTTTTTACACCAGCGGAAAATCGCAGTGGGTCGTCGCTTTGTCATTGGACGGTAAAGCTCGTTGGAAATACAAGTTCTTAGCGCCCGTGGGTGAAAAGGGCATTTATCCGCCCATGATTGACGAAGCCAACGTTTACATTGTGCATCCGACCGGTGAAGTGGCCGCCTTTGACAAAAGAACCGGTGAGATTCGTTGGCTTCTGCCGTTAAATTTCGAGGCCGTGGCCCAGCCCTTTTTATGGCAGGCCAAATTGGTCGTTCCGATCAAAGCCGAAAAAGGCATACGGCTCTTGATCGTCAATCGCGCCGACGGCGTTAAAGAACAGAAAATGCCGCGTTTAGAAATAAAGCCAGGATTCTTGTTGGCTTGGGCACCATCGCTGGGAAATCTGATTGCGACGGTCGACAACAAAGTCATTTCCATCAATGCCGAAACTTGGGCCATCGAGTGGACGCAAACTCTGACCGAACCGATTCGTGGGCCCGCGGTCGTCGTCGAAGGCAATATCTACCTGGCCACGCTGGGCATGAAACTGATGAAACTCGATGGCAGTAAAAAGGGCAAACTCGAATGGGAATCCGAACTTGAAAAGCCGCCGGCCACTGCGCCCTCCTATTTGCCGATCATGAATCGCCTGAGCTTTTTGGATACCGGAGGCGCTTTGGTTGCATTAGACGCAAAAACCGGAAAAAGCTTATGGCGGTACGGCACTGAAAACAAAAACGATTTACAAGAGACCTGGTCGGCACGCTTAAAAGGAAGTAACATCGAAGATTTCAAGATGGACTGGCTGCACAAAGGTTGGACGATCTGGTCCCCATGCAGTGAGAAACGCTTCTGCATTTTTTCGCCGAACAAAGGACAGCTGATTTCGCGCATTCAATTGAACGGTGAGCCCCTGACTCTGCCCTTGGCCTTCGGACGAAGGTGGGTTTTTCTGACTCGCGTGAAACCCGGCCAGTATTCAATTTCCCACGTGCTTGAGGACAGCGAAATCAAAGCCATTCGCAAAGCCGCGAATACCGACCAAGCCGGGTAACCTTGAAATTTGTAAGCTGGGCGCCATCTCTTGTTTGCGCGGTGGTTTTGTTCCTGGTCGCGCTTGCGCCCATTCGGCTCGACGATGTTTTTCTTTATATGACTTTCGGTCGCCTGCTGGTCAACAACGGCGGATTCGGCCTGATCGATCCCTTGATCTTCACTGTTGCCGACCACCACTGGCAGCTGTGGCATGAGTGGCTTGCGTATTTGATTTATTACTTCACTTACCTTTCAGGCGGATTTGAAGGGTTGATCGTATTTCGGGCCTTGCTCGTCACGGCCATGGGCCTTCTCGTTTGGCGAGTGGCTACCCGTGTGGGCTTTAGTCCTTTGCTGCGCGCAGCGCTTCTTGCCAGTGCACTCTACGCGGCCTCACCGCGCGCCTTTCGTGACCGCTCTTCGGCTATCTCCGATTTATTTGTCGTTATTCTGCTCTATATTCTGACTCACCCAAGAATCACTGCTCCAGGATCACGCCTGAAATGGTTTATACCGTTGCTTTTCCTAGTTTGGATGCAACTGCATTCACTTTATCTGGTCGGCTGGTTTCTGCTGGGGCTATTCGTGCTGACGAACTTCCGACGCGATTGGCTTGGGGTCTTGGGCTTGAGTGTCTTAGTCACTCTGATCAATCCAGAATTTATTGATGGCGTGCTTTGGCCCATCCGCGCCATCTTTCACCCCAATTGGGGACCACTTGGCGAAATCACCGAATTTCAACCCACGCTCTCTGCGGAATTTCTAGATACGCCCTACAAGATTTTTGCCGCTCTCTTTATGGGTCTGACGGTGATTGTTGCGGCTTTGAACGTAAAGCAAAAAGGATTCTTCCCTTTGTTGGTCGCCATCACCCTGACCCTTTTTGGCTTACGCTACGTCCGCATGATGTCCATGACGGGTTTTGGCTGCGCCTTACTGATCGCTTATTGTTGGCCGAGCTTCATTTTGAAGTGGCGTTTGCTATCATCGAAGGCCGCCGATTTCACTGCCCGGTTGGTGGCCTTAAGCTTAGTGATATGGCTTTGCGTTTCGGATGAACGGGGTCTTCGCTTTCTTTTACATAAAGATCCTCTGCATCCCACGGTACCGCAGAGCGCAGTGGAATTTTTAAAAGCCCTTCCCCCAGGTCCTATTTTTAACGGCTGGGAATTGGGCGGCTACCTTGCTTGGGAACTGAACGGACGTCAGAAGATCGCGGCCCATGGCTTTATTTCCGATCCCCAATTGGTCGAGAAACATATTTATCGCGCCACCGTCACCCGCGAAGGTTGGGATGAAATCATTCTGCGCGGCGGAGTCGAATACGTTTTTTTGCGTCGCCAAATTTTCGAAGAGAGTCGACAGGCCGCCTGGATCCGCGAGCTCGAAAGCCCGGCATGGCGTCCGATTTTTGTGGACGGTGCGGCTGTGATTTTTCAAAGGGTTCGGTGATTTTTTTGGAGCAAACCAAAACCTGCGCCAGTTGCGGTCGACTTATTGAGTACAGAAAAAAATGGGCGCGCAACTGGCCGAGCGTGAAATACTGCAGTGACGAGTGTCGCAAAAATAAAAATCGCTTCGACTACCGAGAAGCTATTCTTAATTTACTGTCAAAGCGCGAAGCAGGAAAAACCATTTGTCCCAGCGAAGTCCTTGCGCCCGCCGACAAAACGAACCCAATTCTTATGGAACATGTCCGGCGCAGCGCACGACTTCTGGCCACGGATGGTCAAATCGAAATCACCCAGAAAGGTCGTGCAGTCGACCCACTTGATTTTCGCGGTCCTATACGTTTGCGACGTAGATAAGACCTTGCAGCCGCTTTAAGAATAACCCGGCTTGATGGGATGATTCACCATTCGAGACGGATAACCGCAAGCCGCGGCCATCAAGGGTTCGCGCCAGGGCTCAAGCGCACGTGCACCGTCAAAATCCTTAAGCTCAGGGATCCACGTGCGCACGAATTCTCCGCTGGGGTCATAATTCAAACTTTGCTTCACCACATTGAATTGGCGTGAGCGTGGGTCGGTCCCGACCCCCGCTAAATAAGACCAGTTCCCCCAATTGCTACACGGGTCGTAGTCCACTAAGAAAGATTCAAACCAGCGTGCACCTTTGCGCCAATCCACACCCAGATCGTGGACCAAAAAGCTCGCGGCATTTTGTCGAACCTGATTAGGCATCCAACCCGTGGCCCTTAACTGACGAAGGCCTGCGTCGACCAAGGGGTAACCGGTCCGGCCCTCACACCAGAGCTTAAATCTCTCTTCAGATTCCAATTCATCAGACACCCGCTTGGAGAGGGAAGGCGCGCCGTACCCTTCAAATGAAAAAAATTTAGACCCCATTTTCAGCGCCAAAAACTGAAAATAGTCTCGCCACATCAATTCGAAAATCAGCCAGTAGGTCGATTCATTCTTTATACGAAGCGATTCATACTTCCGCACTTCCGCTGCAACTAAACGCGCGGAGAGCGATCCGTTCGCCAGCCACGGTGACAATTTGGTCGAATCATCCGGCACCGACAGACCACTGCGCGTGATTTTGTAATTGCGCAGAAGGTCCGCGTCCCAAATATAGTGTTGAAGTCGGTCGTGACCGGCGGACTCTCCTCCGCGCATAAAATCGAAGGCTACGCTTTGATCGGCCTTGTCGGAATCCAAATCCCACAATTTTAAAGTGGATTGGATATCGGGCGGAATTACTATCGAGGGCGGCAACGGATCAGCCGTGGTGCGAGGGGGAGCCTCTGGCCGTGAGCTTTCCAATGCTTTTCGATATTGCGTAAACACCATCGGCAGATCATCGGTCGCGAAGGGCAAGTCTTCGGGACGATATAATGTCTGATTCACAAGACCCAAAGCTCTTCGGCCGGGCATCGAAATGCGTCTAGAGATCTTCGCTTCAATCTGCTTCTCATCGGCGGCGAAGCCTTTAGAAAAATAGACCGCGCTCAAACCCATTCGTTCGCAAAGATTTGGCAACAGATCTTCGGGCCGCCCTTTTAGCAAAACAAGAGCATTCTCTTCGCGCTCAAGGTTCGCTTTCAGCTCGAGTATTGTTTCAATTAGGAACTGTTTTCGAAATGGGCCTAAGGGCGGAACACCTTCGGGTCCCCGATGATCCCAGCGTTCGTCATAAACGAAAACGTAGACACAATGGACGCCGGGGATCCGCTTAACGGCCTCAAGGACCGCATTGTCTTGAAGCCTGAGATCATCCCTAAACCACACTAAGATTTTCTGCATCTGGTCTGGGCTTTTCATATTGTTCATAGTACTATGAACAATAAGGACTTGAACAGTAGGGACCTCAGTTGTTGCATATAGACACGGTGGTTGTGGGCGCAGGTATTTCAGGCCTGACTTTGGCTCGCAGGCTAAAAGAACAAGATCGAATTTTTAAAATCATCGAGAAATCCCGTGGTGTCGGTGGGCGCATGGCTACCCGGCGCGATGGCTTGGCCGCTTTTGATCACGGGGCGCAGTTTTACAAGACCGGCCGGACGGCCGATCTTCCGTTCGATCATGAATTCTCTAGGCAAAACCTGGCGCAAATCTGGTTCGTGAAAGACGGCAAAGTTTTCAAGGCGGCTTCGGGCGGCATCACCCAGCTGGCGAAGTCCCTGGCCCAGGGATTAGATATCCTGCTGAATTATCAGCTGAAGCGAATCCAGCGAGGCCCAGCGAACACACTTGAATTAGAAATGGTCGACGGGCAAATCTTAAGCACCGAGGAATTGTTTTTGACCTGTCCCTTACCGCAATCGCTAAAAATATTAGCGGACTCAAAAATCGAATATCCCCGTTACCTCGATGACATTCACTTTGCTAAGGCCCTAGTCGGTTTGTTCGAGGTCGAAACCGAAAGTCCGCTCGTGAACGGCATCACTTATCAACAGCCTGCTTCAGGAAAAATTTTTTCGATCGCGAACCAACAGTCGAAAAAAGTCAGCCAAAGCTTGGCCTTCACCGTCACCATGCATCCCGACTGGAGCGATCAAAATTTCGAAGCGAACGAGGACTCCACCTTAAACGAAATCCAAGGAACTTTTGAAAATCACCTTAAACAATCCGGGGCCGAGGCCTTTAAGATCACCAAAGCCACGT
>JBEIHA010000094.1:0-10438 GCA_040381635.1 Pseudobdellovibrionaceae bacterium | reverse complement strand
GTCCCCCAACAACGGTGGGAACTCGCCCTGGTGAAGAGCGTAATGCGATTCGCGAATCCGCTTGTGACCTGTGGGCCTTCGGTTCGTACAACTACAACGTCGAATATTTGAAATCTGAGGCGTTGAAGCCTAATGCCAATATGAAGGAAATCGTACAATCACTTCGCACTTTGAAAAACAGTTGGGGAACATATTTTGAGCAACGTAGTTTGGTTCTAAAGGCTGATCCTTTGGGGTTGAGCGGCATGAGCAGTAACATTATGATGGACCATCAAGAGAATAACGACCACCTGACCGCCAGCATGAACGACAACTTGAAATCCATCGTCGATAAACACAAAGATTTGCTTGAGCCGACCCCCGTTAAAAATGAAGCCTTGAGCAGAGCAGGCCGCGGTGCTCGCGGTGGTGTCGTGGCCGTGCCCCATAATCCTACTGGTCCCGGAACACCTGCGGTGAACCCGTGGCCCAGTTCGCCGACGGGAGTTCCGCAAGGTCGTCCAGGCATGCAGCCCGCCCCGGTTCCGCAGGGTCAGTTCCGCGGAGCACCCCGCATGGGCACGCCCGTAGGCGCTCCCGGCGCCCCTCCCCTTCGTCGTTAATAATCGCTTCGCCGATTTGCTTACCCAGGGTTTCCTGATATTCAAAGGCTTCTAATCCGAAGCCTTTGATAAGGAAACCACTTCAAGTGAAGTTCGACTTCAAACACATCGAGCCCTTTCCCGGTGTTGCCAGCCAAGACTGGCAATCCTGGGCCTGGCAATTTCGCCACGGGCTTTCCAAGCAAAGTCACTTCAGCAACTATTTCCAACTCACGCCCCAAGAATCCGAAGCATTCACGCGCAATCCAGGTTTTCAAATCCGCTCGACTCCGTACTACGCGATGCTGGCGGACCGTGTGGATTTACAAGACCCCGTCAGACGCATGATCGTGCCCACATCCGCCGAATTGAAGCCGGGTGGCCAGCAGGTGTCCGACCCCCTGGGCGAGCGCAAACATTCGCCGACCGAGCGCGTGATTCATCGCTACCCCGACCGCGTACTGTTTCTAGTGACCGATCAATGCTCGCTGTATTGCCGCTATTGCTTGCGCAAGCACTTCACTGGTCAAGACCAAGCCTTCGTCGGATCAAAGGACTACGACGCCGCCTTGGCCTACATCAGGGGCGCACGCGGAGTGCGCGAGGTCATCCTGTCCGGCGGTGATCCGCTGACCTTGGGTGATGCTCGGATTGAAAGAGTCTTGCACGATTTACGCGCCATCGACCATGTCGAAATCATCCGCATAGGGTCGCGCATGCCGGTCGTCTGCCCAATGCGAATTACTCCAGATTTAGTTCAGATCTTCCGTCGCCATAAACCCGTTTACTTTATGACTCACTTCAATCATCCGAAAGAAATCAGCGCGGAGTCGGCCGCGGCTCTGGAGCTTTTGGTGGATCACGGGGTTCCGGTTTACAATCAAATGGTCTTGTTGAATGGCATCAACAATCATGCGGCGGTGGTGCAAGCTCTCTCGCGTCGATTACTTTACTTGCGCGTGAAACCTTACTACATGTTCCAATGCGATCCCTCCGAGGGCAGCGAACACTTTCGCACCACGGTCGAAGATTCTTTGGCCATCCAGCGCGAACTCTGGGGCAAGCTTTCGGGATTGGCGATGCCGAATCTGTCGCTCGATATTCCGGGTGGTGGTGGCAAAGTCGGTTATGTTCCGAACTTTGAAGTCGAAGAGACCGACAGCGGTCGCGTCTTCGAAGGCTGGGACGGCGTGCGCGGGGAATACACAGCACCCGCGGGGACCGTGCTAGCGCCCGCGGATTTGGAAACTTACCTTCCGGAGTGGAACGAAATTTCCAAACAGACTTACGGAAGTTGAAGGCGAGGAAGCACTTTTATTATTTAGCTCAGTAGAGCCGGTGTTGTTTTGCCTACTTGTCTGGGGCCACCGATAAAGGCCATTCGTCTGCCAAGATCTTGAGTTATTGCGGATGTTAGATACCTGACTAATTTAGTCATGACTCAAATATAGTTAAGCGTAAATTAGTCTTTATAGCCTCGTCGGCCCGATGGCCTGGCCAGCGCGCCGCTTGGATCCACAAGGAAATGCTTAAATCTAAGCCTTGTTAAAAATCCCAGGAAGAATCAAAGCCTCTTCCCCGCTCAAGTGAACCAATTTTTCATCGAGCGAGCTCGCTACGCTCGACCACAGATCGCCGGGCCGGATAAGCTCGAGTCCATTCGCAATGCTCTGTCTGCGTTTCAACTTAACGCTTTCGCCACTGCGGAAGTCCAAGAAGCTTCCGGCCCAGTACGCGTAGGGAAAGCCGTCCCCACGTTGGAACAGCTGACGATCGCCGAGCACTTTGCCACCTTGGACCCCACGTCCAAAGAATGCTGCGGCGTTGTCGCTGTAATTGTGATCTTTGCCCCCGTTGTCGTTCAAGCCGGGGGTCCGGTTGAACTCGGTGATGACGGCCACTAGAGTGTCCTTGTACAAATCGTATTTTTGCAAATCCTGAAGGAACTTCGCGATGCGCACCCAGCGGCGGGTTTGCGCGGGACCGTGTTGCCGCTGATGGTTGGTGTGCGTGTCCAAACTTTCGCCCGTTTCACGGTCCAGGTCCCATTGCGCCACTCGACCGATTCCAGAGTACAAGCTGGCCATGATTATATCTTCGTCGGGGACGGACTCGATGTTGATCTTCTTAGATTCCTCGATGATCTCGCCGAATTTTTTTAGTTTTTCGCTCTGCGCTTGGAATTCGAGAAAGCGGTTTAAGCCTAGGTTTTTGCTCTTGTACAAATTCAGCGAAGAGCTTCTTGTATCCTTTTCGCCAGTCAACTGGCTGCGGAGTACCGAGGTCAGCAACGTGGGAAAGGGCTGCACAGTTCCGCGTTGAAGAGCCGCGTTGGTGATCACGTAATTGCCAGGAGCCGCATAGTGATTACCGATGTAAGACGTCCAACCAGGGGCCGATTCCTGGGCGCGACCGCTGAGCATATGTTGAACGGCAAATGGATGGCCCAAATCATTGGGGCCGACATGAATACCACGCACGATAGCCATGCTTTCGGCAAATTCGGCGATGGATTCGGCCGAGGGGCCCAGTGTGATTTGCGTGTTGCGGATGGGCTTAATTGTGGAAGTTTCGTATCCTAAGAAAAGATCCTTTTCATGGATGCGTGAAACATCGTTGGCTACCGGATGAAGCCCCAGAGTTGAATCCATAGCACCGTCCACGCGGATCAGAACAAAACGAACGTTAGGATCGACGGCGGGTCGAGCGAGGGCGCGCTGTGCACCGAAGATAAACGGGGAAAATTGGGCGGCACCGGCGGCAACGGCCATGTGTTTCATTAAGTCACGTCGATTGATGTGCATGACACAGTCCTTAGTTTTTCAGCGCTGGCCCAAGGCGCAGCACGATCGCGGTTTCGAGATAAACTTGCAGAACGGAAAGAGTGGATACGCCCTCTTTTATCTTCTCCATTTCATCACTTAAGAATTTGACCAGGTTTTCCACTGAATTCAGTTCGATACCGAAAGCTGATTCTTTTCCGATCAATTCTTGACGGCGAAGGACGGCTTCGGGTCCGACTAAGTATTCTACAAAAGCCGTCATCAACTTCAGACGACGATCTTCGGGCAGTTCTTGCCACTTGACCCCGTACCAAAAGCTAGCTGCGCGCTTGTCGGTTTCGTAAAGACAGATGGTCGGACGAACACTTGGCTCTTTGCAATCGTCCACGAACCAGCGGTTGAGTTCCAGGGCAAGCTCATCGCCTAAAATTTCCTGCGCATTGGCGGTCGCCGTAGCGCTATCGTAGAATCCCATCTGGCCCAAAGAGCGAACACAATTTGAAAAATACGGGTAGAATAGTGCACTCGGTTCTTCTTCAAGAGCGGAACCTTGTAGTGGATCGATTGTACCGATAGCTGGCGCGGACGAAGATCCCACTGTCAAACACTCGGTCTCTTTGGCCAGCGGCATATACGGAACAATGTGCTGCAATTGTTGGATAACGCCAAAGGGCGAAGGATAGCGATTGTAGGTTTCTTGAAAAGAGGCCTTACGCGAAAGGCTGGGTGCGCTCAAGCGCGCCGCGGGTAAGGCTTGTACGGAAAATCCTAAGAATAGCAATAAGGACACTAGATTCTTCATTTCTTACCTCCGAGGATAGCGCGGACTTCTTCGGGACTAAGAAGGTTTTTGCCGGCCACCAACGGTGCGCCCTCGCTAATCCAGGCTTTGACGGTCAAGACTTCTTGTTGAGTGGGCTCCCAGTAATGATAGCTCGGCGGCATCTTGCGATCGCGACCATCATTGGGCAAATCCAATTTGTTGGATATTTTGGATAGAGTCAGCTTGAGCTGAGCCCCGTGTGACTTTAAAAAATTCGAATGGCAATCGTAACAGTTATTGAGGACGACGCGCGCTTTTTCAAATGAAGGCGGCGTCTCAAATTTGATTTCACGGCCCTGGAATTCTGGCGAAAGCAGGAGGGACGCGATAGTCTCTTTCATTCGCCGTCCATCTTTTTCGAATGTCTCCAGCAATTCGCTGAAACGCGCTGGATGAATATTGACGTCTTTGCCGACGATCCAATTGAAAAGCCAGTTCATCTGGCAGTCATTGTACTTTTGCTGTTTGGTGATCTGAGTGATCAAGTCGTGAAACCCGTTGGCCGGAAAATCGACAGGTTGATTAACGGCATCGTAAAAGCGTAGACGTCCTTTGGACGCAAATTTCGAGATGCCAAGTTCAAGAGGACGTAGGGTCCGCGCCAAGGGATCTAGGCGATTATGGCACTGAGCACAGTCTTTTTGATTGCCGTGGCGATTTTTATGAATCTCTTCAATGGTGCGGTTGGTGACGGTGGATTCGGGAACGCCTTGCGCCAACGCTTGTTCACGGGCCTTCGCGCTTAGTCGCTCGAGAGCGGGGTTCATGGGATCGCAAAGCATAATTTTAAAAACAGCGGCCGCGCGCTTACGGTTTCCGTTGATCGGCGAATTCCAGTAGCGGGTAAGGAATTTTTGCGAAGAAAATAGTCCCGCCACGTTGGGATGACCAGCATAATTTGTTTCGATGATCTTGGTATCGTTCAACGCGGGATGGGATACGTTGAAATTGCGGGTACGGGGTTCAGCGACGTTTTCGACATCGAATTCAAGCAGGCTTGCGAACCGGCTTGAGGTTAATTCAGATAGGTCGACTTTCCATTGCGTTTGCGATGTGAATAAATCGTCAATCGGCAAATTTTCCTTCAAAACTCGAAAGACTAAAAGACTTTCGATTCCCAAGTTATCCTGGGTGGAGCCCGAGGCCACGATCGGAAAACTGACATGTTGGGGTGTTTGAAGACTAAAGCGCTCATGAACTTTGAGGGACGCCTCGGCAAAGAAAGCCGGAGTGTCCATCTTCTTCTCGATGTACTTCTTAAAGTAGTCACCCATACATGCAATCTCGCCACAGCCAAGTGCCTTCATTTGCTTTTCGAGATCTGCGTATTCTGATCTTTTGGGCCAAGCACCTGTTAAGCGCTCTGAAATTTTCAACAAATAGTTCGCGGGATCTAGCGGCTTTGCATGAACCGCTGTTCCAATCAACAGGGTGAGAATCAGGGCTAAGTGTTTCATCGTCGCACCTCGCGGCTTTCCCAATCCGTCTTCCGGAATAAGCTTTCTAAAAACAGGTTCTCTTCATCCTCAGCTGCGAAATTGTATTCAGGATACAGACTCAAATTGACCTTTTCGACTTCTGTTGTATCTTCGGTGGCCTTGGTGAATTGAGTGAAAACTCGCGTGAAATCCAAATCCCACTTCATTTGACAAAGATCGTCGTCGGGCTCAACAAGGTTTTTGTCTTTGAAGGTCCATTGAACCTGGTAGGTTATCCCTGGAGGCAAGAAGCTAGCAAAGAAGCCAAAGGTCTTTGCGGGTCTACCGAAAAGGACTTTTCCTTCCTTTACCTTTAGCTTCAATGACTGCAAACGCGAACTCATCTGATTGATGGCCGGTTCATCTCCCATAGACATACGCACTTGACTATTTTGGGTCTCGAAGTTTTCGTCCCAGTACAGGACCTCGGTCATTTTGGGAAGTAAGCCCGCACAGTTCCCCTTCGGACACTCGAACCAACCAAAGATATTGTTTTGGGCACGGGCAAAGGCGAAGGATGACGGTTCTTCAATCAAATTTGCGGGTAGCGCGGAAACAGTTTGAAAAAAGTTTGGATCGGTAAGGAAAGTCAGGAATGCGGTCGATGATTTAACTTCCTCCCTCTTATCTTGATTATCATATTCTATGACAGGTTGCCCTTGCTTGGTCGGGTGAACTATCCAGAAGGCGATGAGGCTTCGCAAAACCAAGGGAATTACAAATTCACCTTTAGTTCCGATCGTGGGGGTGCACGAGTTATCGGAAAGTGTGATCGAAGTTCTTAAGGGTGTGAAGCCGGTTTTCAGCTTGAAACCTATTGTTTTGCCATCTTCAAAAACTACGCGCAGGGGTTGGCCCGGCGCCTTTATGATTTCTTTGACCCTGTCAGGATTAGGTCCCGTAGCGATGGCCCAAGCTTCTTCCGGGGTCTTGCCCGCCGAAAGGGCCTGGTCGTATCGCATTTTCTTCTGAGACTCCAAGGTCTCCGGATTGACGGGGTTAGACTGTGGCGTGGACAACGTTTCCAGGACCTTGGGCAGACCCATCTTCACCAAAAGCTCGTTCATATTGCTGTTTTTGTTTTGCGCCACCGCGGCCAAGGGCGCCAAAAGGCAAAGCAAGACGAAATTGAAAAGGCTAGGCTTCCGCATACGAGAGATCCTCTAACGAATTTTGGTTCGGAGAGGTTCAGTGCAAGGTATTGGCCTAGTTTGTTGGTAAATGTATTGGATCTGGTGAACCAAAAGTGACGAGATTGGGCATTTGCCGACCTATTTGGGTTTCGAATTGAGCAATTCTTTAGACAATTTCCAACCGAGCATACTTCACCACAAACTTCTTAAAAGTTTGATCGTGAAACATCACACTGACTTTTTGCATTTCGCCGCTGCCTTCGACTTGATAGATCGAGCCGGTGCCGAACGTCGGGTGTCTGACCCGCATGCCTTTCTCGTAACCTTTGCTTCCGTCCTGCGATGAGTTTTCGTAGTCGGGCATTTGGTCGAACTCGTCGCTGCCGCCGCCGTTGGGCTTACGCCTGGCGGGACGGTCGTTCGAATAAGGGCGAAGGGCGGCGCTGGCTTCTTCTTGGCTTCCGCCGTTGCCGCCGTATTTTTCGCGGAACCGTTCGATGAAGGCCGGCCGTTGAACACGGCTTTGTTTGTGAACGTGAATATCGGGGATCTCTTTTAAGAAGCGCGAGGGTGGATGCATTTGTTCTTGGCCCCACACTCGGCGCTGCCGGGCGTAGCTTAAGAACAGCCTTCGCCTAGCGCGGGTCATGCCCACGTAAGCAAGGCGGCGTTCTTCTTCGACACTTTCGGGATCGCTGGCGTCGATCGATCGGGCGGAAGGGAACAAGCCTTCTTCCATCCCGACGATAAACACGACCGGGAACTCTAAGCCTTTAGAAATGTGCAAGGTCATTAACGTCACAGCCTCAGCACCCTCTTCCATCTTATCGGCGTCGCTGACTAAGGCCATTTCTTCTAAGAAATTGGTAAGGGTGGCTTCGTCGCCGCGCTCTTGTTCAAACTGGCGGATGGCGTTGGCGAATTCTTCTAAGTTGTCGATACGCGATTGGGATTCGGTGGTGTTTTCTTCTTTTAGACGGATCACGTATTCGGTGGCGTCTAGAATTTCCACGAAGAGTTCAGATAAGCGCATGCCGCGCGCACGTTCGGTTAGGCCGTCCATCATGGTGCGGAAGTCGCGCAGCTTTCGTGCGGCGCCGGCGTGGACTAAGCGTTGCTCAGCGACGTGGAGGATGGCATCGTAAAAAGAAAGTTTATGCTGCTGCCCGTACTCTTCAATTTTTTCGACGGTGGTTTTGCCTATGCCACGCGCGGGCACGTTGATGATTCGGCTGACCGCGACGTCATCGGCCGGGTTGACGAAGGTTTTTAAGTACGCGAGCACGTCTTTGACTTCCATGCGCTCGTAGAACTTCACGCCGCCAACTAAGCGATAAGGGATGCTGTGTGAACGAAGCAGGTCTTCAAGCACCCGCGACTGGGCGTTGGTGCGGTAAAAAACTGCGAAGTCGCTGTGATTGATGGGCACGCCGTCTTCGGCCCGCATCAAGGTTTCGATGTTCTGCACCACGAAGCGGGCTTCTTCGTATTCATTTAGGTCTTCGTGCACGACAATTTTTTCGCCGTCTTCGTTTTGCGTGAAAAGCGTTTTGTCTTTTCTTTGCGTGTTATTGCGAATGACTTCGCTTGCCGCGGTGACGATGGTTTTGGTTGAGCGATAGTTTTGTTCAAGCTTAACGATCACTGCTTCGGGAAAATCCTTTTCAAAAGTCAGGATATTGGTGATGTCGGCCCCGCGCCAGCTGTAGATGGACTGGTCTTCGTCACCGACGACGCACAGATTACGGTGGGCTTCGGCCAACTGCTTTACGATCAGATATTGGATATGATTTGTGTCTTGATACTCGTCGACCGAAATATGCTGGAAGCGGTCTTGGTATTTTTTAAGAATGTCTGGATACGAGCGAAACAAATCGTAAGTTTTGAAAAGCAAATCACCAAAGTCCAGCGCGTTCGAGCGTTTCAATTCGGCTTCGTACAGTCGGTAAACGTCGATGCTGCGCTCATCCCACCACATCGAACCTTTTTTTGCCAGATCGTCGGGCGTTTGTGCGACCTGTTTGGCTTCGTTGATTTTCGCTTGGAAGCTGCGGGCGGGATACATTTTGTCGTTGATGTTCAAAGTGTTGAGCACGCGCTTAATCACCGACATTTGATCCGAGTCATCGTAGATCGCGAAGAAAGGTTGATAATCCAGCAAGTGAATGTCTTCGCGCAAAATGCGCGCGCAGATGGAATGGAAAGTGGAAATCCACATGCGATCGTAAATCGGGATACCAAGTTCTTGCAGAAGCTTAACGGCGCGATTTTCCATTTCACGCGCGGCTTTGTTGGTAAAGGTAACGGCCAGGATTTGATCGGCCGAAGCTTCGCCTTGAGCAATTAGATTGGCGATACGAAAAGTCAGAACGCGTGTCTTGCCAGATCCCGCTCCGGCGAGGATAAGTAGGGGACCGGTCATGGCCGCCACGGCTGCGGCTTGCCGCTCGTTCAGAACGTCTGCATATTTTTTCAGAATGCTCATAAGTTCGCCGCCTAGAGCGACCGAATTAATAATTATTCCGTAGGTTTAGCAAGAAAAAGGGTGCAAATAAACGCACAGCATTATATAAGACCAGCGACCAAAGGAAATACATGCGTTTAGGCTTATGGATCACCTCCATTTTGATTGCCACATCAAACCTTGTTGGGTGCGCCGATGCGAACAACAAGTGCGGCAACAAGGTACTGGCCTTGTGGCCCTCCGCCAGCGGCGAGTACACCTTTCAAGAAGTGATTCTGTCGACCCTGAGCGATCCTTACTCCCTAAGCGGGGGAGCTGCCAAAATTTATTACGAAAGTATGATTGGTGGAAATGGCTTCAGTGGCCAAGTCGCGCAGCCGCGCTACACCCGTTCGGGTGATCTGTGCGTGCCGATGGATGCGGCGTCGAGCATGGCAGTTTCTGTGTACGCGCAATTCGAGCGCATCATGCAATTTGAAAATCGAAACGGAACACTAGATATGCTCACGTGGCCGCGCCGGGTGGGGCTCGATATCCACGTGCGCTCGACCGAGGGAATGACCCACAACAATGCCCATTACTTTGGTCAAGGCGATTCGATCGCCGTGCTTCCCTACAACTTGGAGGGAGTGCCCTTGGGTCTAAATCCAGGGATCATGGCGCATGAACATTTTCACGGTCACTTTCAGCGACAGGTGATTTCGGTCACAAATGCTCAGTTGGCGCCGGCCTTCGACGTCGAATCCTTGTTTTACTCTTCATTCGCTCCGGCCCAAGTTTCGGCCAAGCCCACGGTCGAAGACGTCGACCGCGCGGATCTAAACACCGCGCGAGGATTGAACGCCTTTGTTTTGCGCGCTTGGAACGAAGGCCTGGCAGATCTTTACGGTGCCATTTACAGCGGCAATCCCCGCTTCTTCGACGAATCACTGCCCGCTTTGAAAAACGCCCGCGCACTGACCTCAAAGATCGCACCGTTTATGAGTGCTTATGGACTTCAGTTCAATGCGCGTAAAATCGTCGATCCAAAAAATTTGGTGGCGATTAGCTATGATCAAGGGGCCTATCTGGCGCGCTTGATGTTTGCAGTGGCCAACTCCGGCGCCGAGACGCCCGAGAAATTTTTGGTGCACGTGATGAGACGCTTGAAAGATATCCCACCTGCGATTGTCCCGG
>JBEIHA010000093.1:0-10507 GCA_040381635.1 Pseudobdellovibrionaceae bacterium | reverse complement strand
TTGGTCACGGGCTTTGATATTATTTTCTTCTGGGTCGCGCGCATGATCATGCTGGGGATGGAGTTCAAGAAAGACGTTCCCTTCCGCACGGTCTACATTCACGGCGTGATTCGTGATGCCCAAGGCAAGAAAATGTCCAAATCTTTGGGCAACGCCGAAGATCCCGTTCAACTGATTGAAGAACACGGCGCGGACGCCCTTCGCTACACTTTGATGGCGCAGATCGCGGGTGGGCGGGATCTTAAATTCTCGTTGCAGCGTTTGGAAGGTTACCGCAATTTTATGAATAAATTGTGGAACGCCACGCGCTTCGCTTTGAAGGGACTTGGGGACTTCGCGGTTCCGGCCGAGGGCGTAAATGCCTTGCCCATAAAAAGCGAGATGAGCGATCCGGATCAATGGCTGATTTATAAATTGGGGATCGTCGAAAAAGAAGTCGACGAGGCTTTGAAGAGCTATCGTTTCTCGGACGCTTCGAATGCGCTGTACGCTTTCGTTTGGAATGTGTTCTGCGATTGGTACATCGAATTCACGAAGCCTATTCTGGCTGAGGGATCGACAGCGCCCGAAAAGAAGGCCACGCAGCTGGTGATGGCGCAGGTCCTGAACCGCGTGGTGCGCCTGATGCATCCTTTTGCTCCGTTTATCACTGAAGAGATTTATCAGAAACTTCCCATTCGCGGCGAAGCTTTGATTGTCGACACGTACCCGACACCGAAGTTGGATAAAGCCTTCTTGGCCTTGGGATCAGAAGAAGTGGCGTTGGAGTTAGACTTGGTGCGCGAAGTGATCACCGCTTTGCGCAATATCCGCGGCGAAAACCGGATCAAGCCGGGCGTGAAGATCAATGCTCGCCTGGCACCGAAAGAAGCCAAAGAGCAAAAGATTTTGGGCGCCAATAAGTCTTCGATCATGACGATGGCGCGTTTGGAAACTTGCGAAGTGGGCCCGGCGTCGTCTTTGGCGAAATGCGCCGTTCAACCCGTGATGATCGGTGGGATGACGGTTGACGTGATTGTGCCTTTAGAAGGCTTGGTCGATATCGGTGAAGAGGTGAACCGCATTCGCAAGACCATCGAAAAATTGCAGCGTGAAGTGGCTGGCCTGACTCAACGGTTGAGCGATGGTAACTTCGTGGCCAATGCGCCGGAAGATATCGTCACTGCCGGAAAGGCGCAGCTCGAGGATTCGCGTAAGCAGATCAATACGCTCGAGGGTGCGTTGGCGCGGTTGATGTAGTGACTGCGGCGGTCCTTGTCATTTTGCTATTTCCGATTTGGATTGGTGCGACACCAGCTCCGAAAGCTGGTGAATCCCTTGGCGCGACTGAACTTTTAATTGCTTACCCCACCAGCGAAGCGCGCAGCGGCAGGCTTTACTCGGAAGGCTTAGGTCTATCGATTTCGAGTACTGGTTTTTTGCCCATTCATCTAGGTGTCAACTTTGGCTTTCTCAATGAGAATAAGCAGCGCTTCACGCAGTTCAATCTTCTTGGATTTGGGCGTCAATCCGCCCCCCAGGGTCAGTTCGATTATTTCCTGCGGGCGGACTTGGTGAGCCTGATTTGGTCCGAGAGTGATGGTGTCTGGTTTTCGCCCGGAGTTGAAATGGGATTGTTGATACCCGTCGTAAGAAACCACGGCATTGCATTATCCGGTAAACTCTCGGCCGGACGAGGCGCTGAAGAAAACTCACCGACGTTCCCTTTGCTTGGGATTCATTTAAGTTGGGTCCGTGCGAGTGTTTATAATCCGGATGGTAACTAGAGTTTCTCACTTCACCCGCGCTGGCGCGGGTGAAGTGCAAATCACTGCGCGATCTAACATTGCGCGCGCTTTACTGCGCGATCTAACATTGCGCGCGCTTTACTGCGCGCTTTTAACCACCCCATCCCCCTGAACGAAGAAATGGAATGAATTAACGCTTTCTTTCAAGACGGTCTTTACGGTCCAGCGCACGTTGAGTTCTAAGCCGCCAATGGGATTATCGCTAGAACCTAAATTAATAGCCGGTTGCACTTCAACCTTGGCGTCGAAATTGTATCCCCAAAGCACATTGAGTTCGGCGGGCAGTACGGAAACATTGGCCAGATACTGACCACGTTCGGCTTTGCCGCCGCCGTAGGTGTAATGCAAACGAAAGCGGAAGCTGACGACTTCCATACCGAAGCCGTTTTTATATTTTACTTCGTAAAGGGAAGTGCGGGGCGCCTGCCAATGTTCAAGATCGGTCCAGCATTTCAGGCCGCGGGGGAGGGCGTTGGCCACGGGGGTCTGCATATGCACAACGGGCTTACCCTTTTCGACAATGTCCCAAACCTTTTGCCCAATGTTGACGATTTGATCCCAGCTGACTTCATCTAAATCGGCTTCCGTGTCACTGAGCGAGTTCAGTTCCGCACAGTCATTTGAATTAAGGCTGAGTGTCGATAATGAGTCTTCAATTTGCGTCAGTTCTACGCTTTGCACTTCCCATGGCCAAAGCTGGTCTGCCTTGCCCTCGGCTTGAGTGGCCGACACGTTCCAAACTGTAAAGACTAAACAAATGAAAAGTAGACGTAACATAATTCCCCCTTTTTTCCCCGCGACCAAGCTAGCAAAGTGGGCAAATTAAAAGCAAGGCTGAAAAACTTATGGCTGCTATTTGGTTAATCCAATCTCGCGCAAACGCTCCATCAGGAATTCATTCGCGAGAATCGGCGGATATTTTTCGCCATCCCCACGACAAGAAGGGATACAGCTAAGCATGGCGTCCGGATTCGGGTGTAAAAAGAATGGCATCGAATAGCGCGAAAGGTTCGGACCCTTAGGATTAACCACGCGGTGGGTGGTCGCCGGGATCACCTCGTTGGAAATTCTAGCCAGCATGTCGCCGGAATCCACGATAATGGAATCCGGGGACGCTTCGACTGGCAGCCATTCGCCCTCCCGAGTCAAAAGCTCAAGACCCGAGGCCGAAGCCGAAACCAATAAAGTGATCAAGTTGATGTCTTCATGGGCCGCGGCGCGCACCGCCCCCGGGGTCACACCTTGAGGAATCGGCGGGTAGTGCAGCATCCGCAAAACACTTGAGCCGGTTTCCGTCATGCGCTGAAAGTAGTCTTTGTCCACTTCCAGCGGGATGGTCAAAGCCTGCAACATAATTCTTCCGGTGTCGTCGAGAGCTTGGAACAGGCGCTTGAAGATGGGTTCAAACTCAGGAAGCGCTGCGGGCCAAATGTTGTCGGGGAAGAATTTCTTGAGTGAGTGTTCGGCGGGAAGATCGCGGCCCACGTGCCAGAATTCTTTTAAGTCGGGGAGCGCCGAATTTTTCGCATGTTCTTTGCCAAAGGGCGTATAGCCACGCTGGCCGCCGCCCGCCTTGGAAATGTAAGATTCTTTGACTTCAGTGGGAAGAGCGAAGAGCTGTTCGCTTAAGGCATAGGCTTGGCGCAGCAGATCCACTTGGATCGGATGGTCCTTAAGGATGATAAATCCATATTCTTTAAGACCTGAAAAAAGACGGTCGACAAAAGCCAGCTGAGTGGCCTTGGACCCATGGGTATAATCTTTTAAAGATAGCTCTGGCACTTTACGCATAAGACCCCCTGATCCCGTTCGCTCTCGAACTACTTTTGTATATGTGCTTAATTATTTGTCAAGTCACCCGTCCGATGCGTATCCTAACATAGACAACTCAATTGTGGAGGATGCACGGATGCATAAGTCAGCTGTTTTGGGATTTGCCCTTTCTTTTGCTTTATTGGCCGCTTGCGGCGGTGAAGATATCGTCCGTGGCCGACAAAAAACGGGTGGCTTATCCGCTGCCGATTACAATCGTTTGGTTGATCTCAACCGCATGGTCCAAGACAATATCGAGGCGCGCGAAGCGGTTCACAATATGATCACGCCGATGCTCAACGAAAAATCTAAGCCGATGAGTGAAAAAATCGCGACACCATTTTGCATTAAACAATATGGTCTGCCCGACAATGATTTAACCGGTGCCATCAACAAGGAAATCATTTTCAGTCCGAGTGGTACCTGTCCCATAAAATGGTACCGGGAGCGGGGCTGGACGGTGGCTAACAAGACGATGGTTATCATCGACAATTTAGAAATTCTCGACACGGAATACAGGAAAAAGTATGCGCGCATGGCGATGCGGTCAATGAGTGGAGATTATCAGATCGTGCCACAAAGCAACGGGCGCAACAAAGTTGCGGGGACCATCTTGATCAATAACTTCCAAACGATTGACCATGGGCGCATCACAGGTTCAGTCGCCATAGACTATCGTCCATCAGGGGTCGACGGCACCGGGACAGTCGCTGTGTCGTTGAGCGGAAATCGTTGGGCCAGTTCAGGATCTGTGAGTTGGCGCGTCCGCGACGGTGCAACCGCTAACGTCACTTATCGCGTGAATGGCGTCCAGATCGATAAAGCCGAGTTTGACCAACTCTTTTCGTCCTTTGAGCTCGACAAACACATGGAAAACGCGGTCAAGATGCTGTAGAGATTGAGTCTCACATGAAGATTCGCAAATGAAGAAATCCGCAGCAAAAGAAGCCGAAGGTATAGTCAAACGCCATCCCGATGGGTTTGGTTTTTTTATCCCGGACAATATCGATAATCCCGACGTTTATATCCCCCGCGAAAGCATGAAGGGGATTATGGCGAACGACCGCGTGCGCGTCAGCGTAGAACCCGAGCGGGGTGGGGATCGCTTTCGCGGCGAGATTCTCGAGGTCCTTAAGCGTGCTGTCAACCGCGTGATTGGCCAGTATCACGAAAGCAGTCCGGGCCGCGGAATCATTTTTGATAAGAACACGGGCTGGGGTGAAGACCTACGTGTGTCCGTACCGCCGGGGATCGCGATCAAACGCGGTGAATTGGTGGTGGTTCAGATCGAAGACTATCCCGGTTCGATCCGGGGATTTTCTGGGCGCGTTCTCACCGTGATCGGTGATGCCGCCGATCCGTTGAACGATTCGATCCGCATGCTACACACGCACAACATTCCACATGTCTTTTCGAAAGAGACTTTGAAAGAGGCGGCGTCGCTCCCCTTGGAGGTCACCGAAAAAGACATGGCCGGCCGCCGTGATGTGCGCAAACTACCGATCATCACCATCGATGGCAAAACGGCGAAGGACTTTGATGACGCGATATTCACCGAGAAAACCGCGCGTGGTTTTCACTTGATCGTGGCGATTGCTGACGTTAGCCATTACGTCAAAGAAGGCTCGGCGATCGACAAGGACGCTTATGAGCGGGGCACCAGCACTTACTTCCCCAATTTTGTTTCACCCATGCTGCCCGAAGCGCTGTCGAACGAATTGTGCTCACTCAAACCCAAGGTGCCGCGACTGGCTTTGGTCGCCGACATGCAATTTGATTTTCAGGGTCAGTTGATTGAAAGCGAATTTTACGAGGGCGTGATTCAAAGCCAAGCGCGGGTGACCTACGGCGAAGCCCAACAGGTGCTCGAGGGCAAAACGCCACCTGAATTCAAACACGTCGAAGCGAATATAAAGCTCAGTGCCGATTTCGCTAAGATTCTGATGGCGAAGCGTTTTCGCGAAGGCTCGCTGGATCTGGAATTGCCTGAAACCGAAATCTTGGTCGATGATACGGGCAACGCCGTGGATGTCTTGCAGAGTGAACGCTTATTCGCACACCGTCTGATTGAGGAAATGATGCTGATGGCGAATGTCGCCGTCGCTAAGTTCTTTAAAGAACATGACATGCCGGCGATCTACCGTGTGCACGAAGAGCCGCGCCAAGAAGCCATGCAGAACTTCTCTAATTTCCTAAAAGCTTTCGGATTTAAGGAAAAACTCAGCGGCGGGCACTTGCAAGGTAAAATCAGTAAAGCTCTCGATCAATTCCGTGATCATCCGAAGTCGCATATTCTTTCGATGTTGGCTTTACGTTCTTTAATGCAGGCCAAGTATTCGCCGGACAATATCGGTCATTTCGGTTTGGGCTTTGCGGATTACACTCATTTCACCTCGCCCATCCGCCGTTACCCCGATTTGATCGTGCATCGCTTAGTGAAGGCCAAGCTGTACGAGAAAAAGGGCTACCGGATGATTTCGGAAGAAGACCTGGCGACCGCGGGCACCATGTTGAGCGCTTGCGAACAGCGTTCCGTTAAGGCCGAGCGCCAAATCAAGTCGATCAAAAAAGCCCGCCTTATGCAGGCTCATATCGGTGAAGAGTTCGACGGTCTGATCAGTTCGGTGACTAAATTTGGATTGTTTGTTTTGCTGCGCCAATTTGACGTGGATGGTCTGATTCGGGTCGAAGAGCTGGGCGGCGATCGTTACGAATTTGACGAAGAGAAATTGTGTCTGGTCGGCCGTGATCACGTTTTTGAAATCGGCGATCCTCTTCGTATTCAGGTGGCCAAAGTCGATGTGGAAATGGGGCAGATTGATTTCACCTTACCCCCGAGCGTTCTGAACGCTCTTCCGCGCAGGGCGCGAACAACCGCGTCTTCACACGAGAGCAAGCCACGCGCTGAAAAGAGCGGTGGCCGTAGTTTTAGTGGAGGCCATAAGTCTAAAGGCAAAGGCAAAGCGAAGTCCGGCGGCGGTGGTGGCGGAAAGTCGCGACCGCGCCGTCCGCGCTGAGGCTGTTTATGTGGTTGAAGAAACCTGGCAATCGGTTTCGAAACGTCGCGCGTCTTAAAACCATTTTGGGTATTTTTGCTAGCCACGGTTTCCACGGCCTCGCGGTGCGCGCCAAATTAGGTCGCTTTGTTCTTAATCGCTTTATTCCAAAGGATTTAGAACATCTCTCGGTGCCCGAGCGCGTGCGCATGAGCTTCGAAGAGCTTGGCCCCACTTTCGTGAAGCTGGGGCAATTGCTGGCGACACGGCCCGATCTTATTCCCATTGAATTTTCCGAGGAATTCAAGAAGCTTCACGACCAAGTGGCGGGCGTCCCGTTCGATGAAATTGAAAAAATACTGACTGCGCATTTCGGCGCGCCGTTAAGCGAAATTTTTGCGGCCTTCGATCAAACTCCGCTGGCCGCGGCCTCTATCGCCCAGGTGCATCGGGCGAGGTTGAAAGACGGATCCAGCGTGGTCGTCAAGGTGCAGCGGCCGGGGATCGACCGCGTGATGCAAGACGATCTGCAGATCTTGCGAGGGCTGGCGGATTTAGCCGAGCGCTATATTCCTGAAATCCGCGCCTATAATCCGCGGGGGATCGTGAACGAATTTGGTCGCTCGATGGAATTCGAAACTAATTTTGTGATCGAAGCCAATAACGTTCGCCGCTTTCAGGCCAACTTCAAGAATGATCCCGACATCAAAATTCCAGAAGTGTATGGCGAGTACACCGGCCGCCGCGTTTTGGTTTTAGAGGCCTTGGACGGTATCCCGATGAGCCATTCGAACGCGTTAAAGCAGAAAGGCCTCGATCGCGAAGCCGTGCTGAAGCGTGGGATGAGGGCCTATATGAAAATGGTTTATTCAGACGGCTTGTTCCACGGTGATTTGCATGCCGGCAATGTTTTGCTTCTGGCGGACAGTCGCTTGGGTTTGATCGACTTCGGGATCGTGGGCCGCTTGAATCGAAAAACTCAAGCTGCCATTGCCAATATGTTCTTGGCCTTGGCTGAAGAAGACTACGACCGTCTGGCTTACATGTACGTTGATCTTGCCCCCTTCACGGAAAGAGTGGACGTCGATCAGTTCGCGCGCGACCTCCGTGATTTGATCGCGCCTTATTTCGGTCTCACGATGAAAAATGTGAATCTGGGCCGATTGCTGCTCGATTCGACCGCGGTAGCGTCACGTCACGGTTTAGTGCTGCCGGCGGAACTGGTTATGTTCTTTAAATCCATCGTCGCTCTCGAAGGCATGGGGCGCATGATTTTGCGCGACTTCGACTTTCTCTCCTATTCTCTGGAGTTTGCCAAAGAGCTTGTGCTGGTAAAGATGGAGCCGAAGCGCATGTTCAGCGACGCCTCGGTTCTGGCGCGCGACGTGAATTCATTGGTCGCTTTTCTTCCTCGACAGATCAAACAGGCGCTTCGGCGGCTAAACGACCCCGACTTCGCTATTCAGATCAGGTCTTCGGACCTGAAGGCCTTACGTCGATCTGTTGACCGATCCAGCTGGGTTATCTTCTGGGGACTCATTCTATCGGCCACCATTCTTGGACTGTTGATAAGACGTTAAACTGGTCTAAAGACAACTGGCCAAGTTAGATCTCAATCCGATAAGATACTCGGACGTGGGGTAAATATGTTTCCTTTCGATTCAAAAATTCTGATCGTCGATGACTCTCATTTTTCGCGCACCGTTTTAAAGAATGGTTTGAAGGATCTTAAGTACTGGAAAATTCTCGAAGCGGATTCGGCAAAAGCGGCAAAGAATCTTTTGGTTGGCGATGAGCAGCTAAAACAGCCGATCCATCTGATGATCTGCGACGTGCATATGCCTGAAGTGAGCGGCATCGAATTGCTGCGCTGGGTGCGCAATCAAGATGCTATTAAGAATTTGCCGGTGATCATCCTTACAACCGCGCAAGAAAAGACCTCGATTCTCGAGGCAGGTAAGCTTGGGGTTAGTCACTATATGATTAAGCCGTTCGACGGAGCGACCTTAAAAGACCGCATGATGAGCGCTTGGGAAAAGCACGGTCAAAAGTGGTTCGAATCCGCCGCTAAAGTCAATTAGCGCATGGCTTGGGGCTCTTCGAGCTCGGGCGCGTAGTTCTGGGGATTGTTTTTGATAAAATCAAAGGTATGATGTGGGGCCGATAAAGAAATCAAAGCGATTGGGGCCCTTGATGGCGCCGCCTGTATCATGGACAATCAGAAAGCCGGGATGGCGCACCCTGCGACCCGACGGAAGCGTGATTTCTTGATCCGCCAAAGAACGCATATAAATGATGTCTCCCATGCGCCAGCCTGACCTGGGATCGGCCGCAATAGAGAAATACGAGAGCAAACATTGGCCAGAGGCTGAGGTCGTCGTTGTGTTACAAGAGTTTGGAACAGACACATCACGACCTGTGTAGCGCGCGATTCTGCCATTCGCGCGGCGGCCAGATCCCTGCATTCTAACCGACGCTTGAAAGCTTCGAAAGCCCCGCCATGTCTCGGGTCTATCTTCTTGGGGCAGATTGTAGACCGTGCTGGTGGCTTTCCCCCCACCACAGAGATTCCCGTTGGGATAGCGGCGCCGCGCTTCCGCTTCTGGGTAGAGTAGGGCAAGGCAGGTCAGTAAGGTCGTAGAAACTTTAAGTCTATGCATACCGGGTCATTGAGCAACGCCCGTTCCAGGGCCAGGAGCGGCTAATCGCTTCCCGACTGCTCAAATCCGTCCATGTGTATTCATAGACTTCGCCTGTTCATCTTATTGTCGTTTCGAACTGAGACGATTTTCGATTGTTCCCGAGTCTGTTTAATAGGAAGATCCGGCGATGACCCCGCGTTCGAAATCCAATTGGCGCCTATTCCTGATGGGCTTTGTCTTGCCGGGTTTCCTTGTATGGCTAGTTTATTACGCCTTCGTTTCTTGCTTTTTTCTTCAGATCTTTCGCTTCACCGGTTCGCGAGCGGAATTCACGCGTGAATTTTTTGATTCTCATTTGTCCGCGACTTATCCTCCCATAGATTTGGTGGTGCTCGGTGATTCCACCGCGAAGTCGGCCTTAAATCCGTTAAGCATGAATTATCTTTTCGGTATCAATTTGGCCTTGAATGGCGGGACAGCGCTTTCCTCCTACCATTTGCTTGAGCGCTATTTGCGCGATCACCCCAAACCAAAATGTGTGCTGTATGTTTCGCAGTACAACTGGAATCGCAATTACGCCTATTTTTTCGATCGCATCGTGAACCAACGTTCTTTAGGTTTTCGGGAGTTATTCGCGATCTGGCGTTTCGGTTATCAACATGGAATTTATCCACGCACAGAACTGACCACACTCAGCTTTTTTCTTTCGAGCTTACGCTATTATTTTTACGTCGGTGAATTGCCCTTGAACCTAATTCAGAAAGCCATCGGTAGGAATTTGATCGCGAGACAGGCTAAGTGGGAAGCCAACAGCCGCCAAATGATTATCAACCGCGGTTTTCAGAATAATGAATTACGACGTGTTCAGCCTGAACATAAATTTATGAATCCCGAATTGCATGCGGCCTACTTGGCGCCGTTCTCGGCAAACATCACTGAGGATTTTTACATTGGCGCTCTGATCGAAAGAACTGAGAAATTGGGAATCAAACTTCTTTGGGCGATGCTGCCGCTGGCCGATTCAGACCATTATGTCGCCGCCGAGGTTCACCAAAGAGAGCGCGACATCCATGTGTTGCGCATGATGCAGAATCGTCCGCACGTGATTCAAGTGCCGATGCCAACCAAATTTCCGCGCAAATACTATTTTGATTTTACGCACATGGTGCCCGAGGGCGCGGTGGCTCTTCAGCCTTACTTTGATCCGTCACTTAGGGAACATTGCGCGAGCGGTGGATGATTAGAATTACAGCAAAGATTTGCCTATTGC
>JBEIHA010000092.1:0-10524 GCA_040381635.1 Pseudobdellovibrionaceae bacterium | reverse complement strand
CCTTTCAGCCGCTGCTGGTAGGAAAAAGGCATGTTGGGCGACCATATATAGATCAATACTTTAGGGTTTTATTAGATCAAGCGACGCAAATCACGATCAGTGAAAAGATTTGTCGTCGCTACGGGCGAATCAAAGAGTTCGCGCGATTTGCGAGCCGTCTTTTTGATCGTACATTTTTCTAGATCGAAGGTTCGTGTTTCGACAAAGTTAGCGGTGATTCGCCGTAATAATGTTTCACCGTTCATAAACACACGCGCTTCGACCCACACGCCCGTGATTTGGGTCGGCGTGTGAAAACGACGGGAGCCGTCCATCTCGCGCGCGCTCGGCAAGCTCCATTCACGAGTGGCGAGCATGGCTTGCAATTCGTCGAATACCTGCGCGCGACAGCGAATGGTCGTGAAATGTTTTTCTTCGAGTTCAGAATTCACCTTCGGCGCAGCCCACGACGTCAACGACGCCATCAACGCAAGCGCTCCGGCGAGTATCGATATGTTCAATCTATTTCCCCTTTTTCGTTGGACGAGCCAAAGATAATGTAAACCCCAAGAAAACTCCAATTGAATATTGAACTGCGAAGAGGCTATACAAGCTTAAGTTCTAGGGGGGCTAAGATGATGAGCTTAATTCAATTTCCTACATTTTTTTGTTTGGTGCTGTTCGGTTTGCAGGCGGGCGCGTCGCCACTTAACGATTCCACTTTGGCAGATCAAGCGCTGGCCATCATCGGTGCGCGTGTTCCCGACTCCACTCGAAAGTGTGCGGGATGCCACCGACTTGATGCTCCAAAACTTCGCGACTGGGTGAATGAATCGTCACGAGTCCAAGACTCCTGTTTAGAACCATGGGCCTCGGCCAAATCACCGGCGCAAGCCGACTTAAGCTTAGCCTGTCTTTCCGTCAATTTAACTGTTCCCTTTCAATGGTCGCCGAAGAGGCTCGGACTCTGGGCAGGTCGCGTGAACAGCGATGATTTCAGCGAGATCTTCAACGTCAAATACACCGCCGAAGGCAATCGCGAATTAAACAAGTTTCGCCAACGCACTTACATGCCGCGGTCCGGGGCGCCAGGGTTTACCGATGAGCAATGGAGTATCGTTAGTGAATATGTTTCCCGCGGCGCACCCTTGCTCGAAGAAAAACTTTCCGCCCCGGCGCAGCAAGTTCCGGTCACAATCGCGACCGTGGAAGATATTGTTTTACTCGACGACCTGAATAGCCCTTGGGCGGTCGTGGCCTCGCCCGATGGGCAAGTCTGGATCACCGAATCGGACGGTCAAATTTTGGTTTTCGACGGACAATACAGACTTATCCACACACTTAAGAACTTTCCCGGACTGGAAGCGGTCGGCCAGGGCGGTCTATTGGATCTGGCCTTCCATCCTCAATATCTGCAGAACGGATGGATTTACGTTGCGTACACGGTTCAACAGAACAATGGCTACAACACTCAAATCAATCGTTTCACCTTTCGTAACGGAGCGTTAAGCGAGCGCAAAAAAATTCTTGATGGACCTTCGGGAACCGATAGCGCGCACTTTGGATGTCGCTTGGTTTTTGATCGCGCAGGCTACCTCTACGCCACTTTCGGCGATCGCCATCAAAAAGAAAAGGCTCAGAAGACCAACTCCCTCCACGGAAAGACCGTGCGCCTGCACGATGACGGTCGCATTCCCGCCGATAATCCCATCGCGAACAATCCCATTTTCACTTTGGGTCACCGCAATCCGCAGGGTTTAGATATTCACCCTGTCTCTCAATCACTCGTCGTCTCGGAACACGGTCCCACAGGCTACGATGCACCCGGTGGTGGTGACGAAATCAATATTTTAAAGTCCGGAGCAAATTACGGTTGGCCCGAAGTCCATCACCGCATGGTGCGCCCCGGAATGGAAAGCCCCTTGCAAGAATACACCCCGTCGATCGCGCCGTCGGGCTCGACGTTTTACACCGGGACCAAAATTCCACAGTGGAAAAACGATTTTTTCGTGGCGGCTTTGGCTGGATCAGCACTGCACCGCCTGACGATCGATCCCTCGGGTCGACTGCTCAACGAAGAAAAGCTCCTCGAAGACAAGTATGGGCGACTGCGCGACGTCGGTAATGCACCCGACGGCACACTGCTCGTGATTTCCGATTCCGGAAAACTGATACAGCTACGAAATAAGTAGCCCAAAACTAGAGTTCAGCGATACCGATCGCCCGATCCGCAGCTTGCAACACCGAGGCAATTTTCAGCGAAGCCTGAATGCCCTCGTTGGACACATTCACTTTGCGCAATTCGTGCAAGTGCGCGGTCAAACATTGCCCGCAAGCGCCGATGGCCGAAACCGCAAAGCACATCAATTCAAATTCCACTTTTTCGATTCCCGGTTTGCCGATCACGTTCATACGCAGGCGCGCCGGCAATTTTTTAAGCTCGCTATCTTCCATTGAGTGCATTGATCGATAATAAACGTTGTTCATACCCATAATGGTGGCTGCAGCCTTAGCGCCTTCGATGGTCGCATCATCTAAATCAGCTGCACCCAAAGTCAGAACCGTCTTTACCAATCGCGAGGATTCGAGAGCATAGCTCGAAGCCAGCGCTATGCCCCAAATCTGCTTGGGCGTTAAGCCCGCAGACCCTTCGGGCGACAAAACGCTATCCAGATTCAGCCTTATATCGCGGCCAAAATCTGGAATCAAATTTCTAAGCTCTTCGAGTGTCATACGCTCTCTCCTCTTCGCATTAAGTTAAATTCTCAACTCTAACCCAAAGTCTTCTGACCTTTTTCCCAGTTACAGGGGCACAGTTCGTCGGTCTGCAAGCCGTCAAGAACACGCAACACTTCTTTGGGATTACGGCCGACGCTCAAATCCGTGACGTATACAAAACGAATCACGCCTTCGGGATCAACGATAAAGGTCGCGCGTTGGGCAACGCCTTCGGCTTCGTCCAAAATACCCAGGGCTTGCGTTAGTTCGCGCTTGATATCAGACACCATCGGAAACGAAAGATTCTTTAGATTTTCTTCGTGGGTGCGCCACGCCAAATGCACGAATTCAGAATCGGTGCTGAACGTCAGTAGCTGCGCATCGCGGTCTTTGAATTGCCCGGACAGCTCGTCAAAGCCCTTGATCTCGGTCGGGCAGACAAAGGTGAAGTCCTTCGGATAAAAGAAGGCGACTAACCACTTACCTTTGTAAGTGCCATTGTTCACTTCGGTGAACGCTGTCTTGGGATCGTTGCTCACGACCGCTTTCAGACTGAACTTGGGGAACTGTTTTCCTACACCTAACATGAAATCCTCCTGAGGGTTTGCTCTGTTCCTCTAATGTGGTCCACTTGCCTTGATAAGTGAAATCGATTATAAAAATAGCGTCATTGCATATCTCTATCGCCAAAAAAGGGGCCCCATGCCGTCGTTAACCCAGCTTGAATATATAGTCGCCGTGGACAAGCATAAGCACTTCGGTAAGGCTGCCGAGGACTGCCACGTCACCCAGCCTACGCTAAGTATGCAGATCCAAAAGGTCGAAGAAGAGATCGGCTATCCCCTTTTCGACCGTCTCAAAAAGCCCATCGCCGCCACCGCAAAGGGCCAACGCTTTATCACGCAAGCCAAAGTTCTGCTTTTCGAACATCACAAGTTAATGGATCTATCGCGCCAGCAAAGCACGGAATTGAGCGGTGACCTAAGGCTTGGTGTGATCCCGACCATCGCGCCTTATCTTCTGCCGCTTTTTATCGAGTCGGTGTCCAAAAAATTTCCGAAATTACAATTGATCATCGATGAACTGAAGACGGAAACCATCATCCAAATGCTGAAAGAAGACCGATTGGACGCAGGGATTTTAGCAACCCCACTGCACGAGACAACAATAAAAGAGCGGCCGATCTATTACGAGCCTTTCTATTTGTACGTGTCGAAGTCGCATCCCCTCAACGCCCGCAAGCGCATTAAAGAAGATGACCTTCAAGGTCATGACATGTGGCTGTTGACTGATGGTCACTGCTTTCGCCAACAGATCGTGCGTTATTGCTCGCTCAACAACAACGAAGGCGTTTTCCCGAACGTTCAGTTTGAAGGTGGTAATATCGATACGCTAAGAAATATTATTCGAAAATCACAGGGCTATACCCTGGTGCCAGCCCTTTTCGTTGAAGGGCTGGGCGAGGCCGAAAAACGAGAATTCATTAGGCCGTTCGAAAACCCTGTGCCCACCCGCCAAGTCAGCTTGGTCTACCGGCGCGATCAATGGAAGTCCGACATTTTGGATGCCCTGATGGAGGGCATCCAAAAAAAATTACCGCCGGAGTTGCGCGAACACGACCCTAAACGCCAGGAGATCTTGGCCATCGACTAAGGCGGCGCTCGCTGGCGGGATCGAAGGACAAACCCTTACGGATATTTTTAAGCTGACGATAGCGCAGAGAAGTCCGCATCGACATCGACCAATACCATTGCTTGGCGTTGAAAGGCCCGAAGAACGGATGCAATTCGGTCAACGTGGATTTGGTCTTAGACAAAGCCGCGTCGATTTCATCCAAGCTCGAGGCTACGAAAGCCTTGTAATCCAGAAAAATCTTTTCCGGATCACATTTGCCTTCGGGTGCTACTAACTCTGGAGTGACCGTCATGTTGGGCGCAGCCCCTGCCGCCAATATCAAAATGATTTTTTTGCTCATGCGATCCAGTTTCAAAAGATGCTCAAGCGTTTGAGAGATCGACCAATACCGGGTATTGTCCAGCAATCCAACTTGTGCGGGCACCATCACCGGCAGGCGATGTTGGTCAAAAGGAATTTCTTCGGCCAGATGAATGATCCTGTGACTAAAGGCTTCGTAAAGCTCGCGATTTCGTTCAACTTTACTTGAACTCGCTACGAAAGGACCGAGGTACAGTCGCATCACTAACTGTTGATGCCAAGGCAAAGCCGTATCGGTGAAATTCAGGCGTATCCTCGATATCCCTATATTATTCAATGACCTCCCCTTTCCACGTTGCAAGGACTATATTTTCATATTACGAACGTAATATGAAATGGCAAGCAAAAACTTACAACTTCCCCCTCCAACTTAGATACGTGATGGGTGAAAGCAAAGCCGACAGGCTAGTCGTTTTGCTTCACGGATATCAGGACAACGCTCATTCCACGCTGAAGCGATTAGGCTGGTTGGACTCGCCTCCGCCATTTCAATGGCTCGCCCTGAATGCGCCTTTCCCAGTTCCAATCTGGAACGCGGACGGTTTTAAAGAAGCGTATTCTTGGTATTTTCGCGACCAGTCGCGTGGACTAAGCTTAGTCGAACCTTCGTTAACGGGCGAAGCCGTGGCGGGGTTAATTAAAGACTTGGGATTTTCCTCACGGCCCATCGTGATTTTTGGCTTTTCGCAAGGCGGATACCTAGCTCCGCACGTGGCGAAACATTTGCCCAACATAAACGGGATCGTAGGGCTCGGATGTGGTTACAATCACGATGCTTACGTAGATTTAAAGCCCACCCGAGTCCGTGGATTACACGGCACTAGCGACGAGCGCATCGATCTTGAAAAGGCTCGCTGCGAGCACAGCGCGGTGCTAGCACTCGGGTTCAAGGGATCCTTCTTAGAGATTCCAAATTTTACGCACAAACTAGATTTATCTATCGAACCCACCGTGCGAGAATCAATTGAAAAAAGTTTTGAGGAGATCAACTGATGGCGGCAAGCAATCTGCGTGAAAAACAAAAGCAACTGAGCCACGCTAAAATACTCAAGGCCGCTTCCACACTTTTCGGCAAACACGGTCTTCAGGCCACGGGCATCGACATGATCATGAAGAGAGCCGGCCTAACCGCCGGGGCCTTCTACGCGCATTTCGAGTCGAAAGATCATTTGATCGAAGAAGTTCTTTGGTCGGCTCTGCCAATCCATCAGCAAGTGCCTGCGACAGAATTCGTAAAATACTACCTATCCACCTATCATCGCGACCATCCCGAAAGCGCTTGTCCACTCGCGACTCTAGGATCTGACTTGGCACGGGCCGACCGCAGCTTGAAAAAGCGAATCGCCAAGCGACTGGACTCCGTCATCAACGATCGAATAAAAAATTCGCCGTCCATGTCAAAGAAAAAAGCATTGGCTGGCCTTTCGCTCGCCGTGGGCGCCATGATTTTATCGCGCATCACCGCTGATTCCGAGCTGTCCGAAGCTTTCTTGGATTGTTACAAATGAAGATATTGATCATCGGTGGAAATCGCTTTGTGGGCTTGCGCGTAAGCATGGCCTTAGACAAAATTCCCGAAACTGAACTACATATTCTGAATCGCACCGGGCAAACCGCCCACGTAAAAAATGCGATTTTACATAAAGGCGACCGCGCCTCGCTAGTGGGAAGTTATCTAAACCGGGACTGGGACATAGTCCTCGACTTCGCGGGCTTCACCGCAGAACATGCGCGCGAATCCATAAAGTTTTTCAAAACTGTCCAGCGCTACATCTTTATCTCTTCCGCTTCAGTTTACGACGACAAAAGTCCGCGGTTTGAGCTAGGCTTCGACCCCACGACTTGGAAAATTTTGAGCGAACCTACGGCCCAAGATAAAGTAAATCCTTTTCAGTTCGGAAAGCGCCAGGCCGAGGCCGTCTTTTCTCAAGAAGCGCATTTTCCTGTGGTCCAAGTACGCTTTCCCTTTATTCTTGGTCCAGATGATTACACGCGCCGCCTAGATTTTCATTTTGAAAGAGTGCGTGACCGTAAACCGATTTACCTGCCAAATCCAAAGGCCCAAATTTCTACGATCCATAGCGAAGACGCTGCGAAGTTTTTGCTGTGGACATTGAAAGAAAACTACGTGGGCCCGGTGAATATCGCCAGCCCCGAGGGCTTAGGCCTGATGGATCTTCTAAATATGATCGAAGCGGCCACCGGCCAACAAGCCCTACTAGTGAAAGCCGAGAACGAGGACAATCATTCCCCCTACGGCGTGGACCATGACAGCGTGATGGACGTTAAAAAAGTTCAGGCTCTTGGCTATAAGCCTAAGAGCCTGATGTCATGGTTACCCGAATTGATCGCCAGTTTGGGTGGCGCAGATCAATCCAGCAACACCCGACTTCATTAACTATTTGAGCTCACTCGCACCCAACATCTTGAGCAATTGTGCGAAGGGGACTTTCGGATAAGTCATCGTAATGCAGTGAAGGGACCCTAAGCCATCATTCGACAAGGTCGACGTCTCCACAGGAAACACCTTCATACCCGCAGCCTGGTAGGCATCCAAAGCCTCTTGCTGGTTGCGCTGATTATAGACGGGAACAAAAACGGTTCCGTTCACCAACAAAGCATTAACGTAAGTTTCGTATTGACCCCGCGGACGGGGAAGCATGCGCACGTCCAAGCCGGCCTGGCGCAAGCGGGTGGCGTAAGTCGGACTATCCGTTAGCACAATTTTCGATGCTAAAAAACGCACCGATTCGTCAACGTGACCAATGCCTTTTTCAAAAGGAAGGCGGATCAAATTCTTGCAACCGTAGGTGTCCGTGAAGATGGAATCAGGAATATCGATCGCGCGGTCATTGTCGACCATCACGCAAACGCCGTCATCGTTGACCATAAAGTTGCCGCCTTCGAAGTAATACGTATGCTTGCGCACGAGGCTTTGAAAGGCGCGGCCGATCAGATCATCTGGCTCAAAGCCATGATAATAGCGAGCGTCCACCAGTTCCATGGTCTTATTCAAAGACCAAACCGGAATGGGCAAACCGTCGCGGGCCCAAAATCCCCGCCTGGTGCCGCGAATCTGGACCACCTTCACGCGCGCGAAGTCGATCACACCCTTATAGTCTTCTAGAATCGAGTCACGATCTTGATAGGGCTCGGCAAAAATCACCAGGGTCACGCCCGGCGGCAAATGGCGAGCCATCGTACGCTTGGCTTCCAATGAGCTGAACGAAGTGTCGGCACTGAAGAACAAGTAGCCCGCTTCTTCCACTTCCGAAAACGGCCTTAAAGGTGCCGGCAAGGTGGCCATCGGAGTCACCATGCGATTCAACTGCCGATGATGGCTACGAATGGTTTGCTCTTCTTCAGCGCTCAAATCATATTTTTTGAGAGGTGCGCCCGGTGAGACCTGATCGGCGTGCGCAATCAGTCCAAAAAGCAAAACAAAGATCGAAAAAAAACGCATGTGAATCCCCCCTAAGGACGACAAGTGTTCGATCAGCGTAAGCGACCAGGCCAAAGAGTCAATGCGCCCGGCCTATTAAGTTTCCTTTGTTTGGATTGTGTTCGAAATTCCACGAATGTAGGCGACAAAATCGGGATCCTCGCCCATTAAAAGTGACGGAACCGACTCACGAAAGTCTTCTCGCGCCATCCAAGAGCGAATGTAATCATCCCAGCTGGCCCAAAGACGCTTCGATTGCTCGCTGCCGTTGACCTCGTAAACCAGGATGTAAGCGCGTTCGAAAAGAGAAAGCAAAAGATCGAAAAGAATGCTTCGACGTTCCAGCTGCTCTTCGGTGAGCGCTTCGTCTTTGCGAAATTCGGTCATTAAACCTAAATCTGCATTCGCCAACAATAGTTTAGAAAACTCGGCATACTCTTCAGAAAGTCGCTGATAAAGCTCTTCGTCTTCGTTGGCCCGTTCACGCCGCTGTTCCCAAATGAAAACAGCGATCGCGAACGGAAGACCCACGACAGTCACTACGTAACTGGCCCATTCCCAGGCCTCGAGTGATCCGATGTCCACTTTACTGGTATTTTACAGAACAGCCATAAGGAGTGGTGCTCGCGGTCTTAATCGCTTCACCCTTATCCAAGGCGGCCAGGGCCATCGAGACGTAATTCTGTGCGCCAACCAAAGTTTTACCCGAAGCCGACGGACGATCATCGATCGCGCCTTGGTAAACAAGCTTTCCGGTTTTATCGACAATGAACATGTGCGGAGTCGTCTTCGCCGCGTACTTCTTCGCGATTTCGCCTGATTCATCAAGAAGCCCAGCAGTGGCAGCCATGCCGCGTTCACCATAGATCTTCTTCATCGCGGCCGCATCGACGTGGCCTTCTTTGCCTTTTGCCGACGAAGCCACCGTCAACCAAACAACGCCTTTTGCAGTCGCTTCTTTTTGCAGCTTCTGCATTTCGTTGGCATCGTAGAATTTCTTAACGTACGGGCAGTCGTTATTGAACCACTCCAATACTACAGTTTTTCCTTTAAACTGGCTGAGTTTATACTCTTTACCGTCAGACGCTTTTGCCGTGAAATCGGGCGCGGGTTCGCCATTCTTCGGGGTGGCTTGCACTTGAACTGAGAGGATCAGTGCCGACACAATCATTAGATTCTTAAACATAGTTGCCTCCTAAAATTCCTTGTTGAGCAGCTCAATAAAGGTACTTTTGCTTAGGACTTCAGGCAATACCAGACCTTCGCGATGCTGGGGCGAATAAAGAACGTAAAAGGGCACGCCCACGCGGTCGAAACGGGCCAAAAAGCGTGTGATCTCTGAATTCCTTTGGGTCCAGTCGCCTTTGATCAGGGTCACTTTCTTGGCTTCGAACAAGGCCATCACTTCGGGCGTATCCAAAACCAAGCGCTCGTTCACTTTGCAGGTCAAACACCAGTCGGCCGTCATATCGATGAAGACTCTTTCATCCTTTAACTCCGGCATTCCTTCGCGGTAGGGCTTCCAGGGACCTGACAACGTCTTGGACTGTGCGACTTGCGCCTGGGCATTTTCATTTGCTCGAATCACAATAAGCCCGACGACCATAGCCAACGGCAAAACAAATCTAAAGGCTCGCCATTTGGTCACGGCCCAAACAATCATGACAACACAAATGGCAACGGCCATAGAAGCTGCCGCCTCATTCAGTACCTGCGCCAAGATCCAAACCAACCACACCACGGTCAATAACAGCGGCACCGCCATGACCATCTTCAAAGTGTTCATCCATGCCCCGGGGCGCGGCATGATTTTGATCATTTGAGGAAACAGCGCGAACAATAAATAAGGAAAAGCTAAGCCTAAACCTAAAGTTAAGAAGATAACGAACAGCATCGCCGTCGACTGCGTCAGCCCGAAACCAAGCGCCACACCCATAAACGGAGCCGTGCAGGGCGAAGCCACGATGACCGCCAAAACGCCGGTAAAGAACGATCCTGTCACCCCGCCCATTCGTGCGAAGCGCCCGCCCATGCCCGAATCCAGAAAATCAATTTCAAAAAGACCGGCGAGATTTAGCGTTAAGGCGAAGAACAGCCAAATCATCGCCGCCAGAAAAAACGGAGATTGCAGCTGAAAGCCCCATCCCACCAGAGTTCCCAATGCTCGCGCCGCAATTAAGGCTCCGGCGATCGCCAAAAACGAAGCCATGACGCCGGCCACGTAGGCGAAGTTTTCTCGCCGCACTACTTCGGGATGGGATTCGGCGTGTTTCAGTAGACTCAAAAGCTTCATCGACAAAACCGGAAACACACAGGGCATGAGATTCAGAATCAAACCACCCAAGAAAGCAGAGAGAATCATCCACCATACATTCTGTTGTGGTTGCGGG
>JBEIHA010000091.1:0-10555 GCA_040381635.1 Pseudobdellovibrionaceae bacterium | reverse complement strand
ATGCGGGTCGACGTTAAAGACCACCAGATCCGAGTTTTCTACGATTTGATGGAGTCCGCGACCGGCGCCGCCTTTGCCCTCTTCGACCACACCCGCGCCTATTCCGGCGTAATTGTGCTCAAGATATTTAAGGATGGTGCTGCCTTTTAGGCTACCGAAAGGATCCTGGACAGATACGGCCATCAGCATGCCGTCGGTGGCCCAGCGCAAAATCCCCTGCTCTGCGGGCTTCAAGACAATGTTCTGGCTTCGCGACATATGATTGTAAATCGGCTTACCGTCCTTGTCGGCCGGGGCATCGTAAATCGCATTCATCAGCATTTCTTCCAGAACTCCGCGCATGCGCTCGCGATTGGGGCGACGAACGCCCAGCTTTTCAAAATAGGCGTCGACCTCATCGATGAGCTTCGCGCGATGCTCGCTTGAGGTGATGGAGTTGCTTTGGATGTCGACCCCCCAGCTCATGTACTTTTCTAGTCCGAACAGATCGCGGCTCAAAAGTTTGGTCACCGTGGTCATGATGTTCTTAACGGTGAACGTTCGATCATCTTCATTACGCGAAACAATATTTGGGATCCCAGAGAGCTGCTTTAGCGACGGCAAATAGTCGGGAACGGCCGCCGAAGTCAGCAAAACCAAGTCCACGTTGGGATTGAGGTCCTTCGCGATATTGCCCAATTCAACCATTTGATTGTCGAAGGCGACCATGTCGTATTTGTTATTTTTTAGTTTCTCGCGACCCTCTTCGACGGTCGAACAAATATCCAGAATTACGCCCGTTCCGCCGAGTGCCATCTTCGCCACGATCTGTTGCTTCTTATTGCCTTCGGCCAACAAAACTTTTTTGCTCTGGATCGCTTGTTCGCTGGAGTACTGATCGGTCAGCGGACTCAAGATCCGCTGGACATCGAAAACGACCTTACGGGCGTCGTTCACTTCCTTCGCATCCGGATGCACTTTTCGAAATTCATCAAGGGCCGTCTTCAGCGGAACTAGATTTCTATCGTGAAATTCGCTGAGCTTTTGAAAGATGAATTTCTTTGAATTCAACAGTTCTTCAAGCTTATTTTTACCGACCATCAACTCGGCTTTTTGGTTTTCGAGCTTCTGGGTGCGTTCTTCCACTTTTTGCTCGAGATTGCGATTCGCTTCCTCAAGATCCCACTGCATTGAAGTCAGCCGAACGGTCATCTGTTCAAAGTGCTTGGCTTTTTGATTGGTCGTATTCAACTTTTCCGCCAGCACCGTGGCGTAAACGCGGTAAAGAACAGAAAGATAAGTGTCGCGCTCGGGACCTGTCATTTTTAAAAAGTGGCGTGAATCCACACTAACCAAGGTCACTTCGGTTTCGGCGACAATCGTCGCGCCCACCGGACGATTGGTGATCACACTCATTTCACCAAGGAGATCGCCCTTCGCCCGCAGCCTATTGACCCTTGCCCCGTCCACGTAGACGCCGCAGGAACCATTACTTAGAAAAAAGATTTGATCGTTAGGCTGACCCTGCTGAAGAATTTCGGTTTGCTTGGGCAATACGATGATTTCACTTGCCGTCGCCAGTTCGAATAGTAGATTTTTAGGAAAGTTATCGAATAACGGAAAGGTTCCGAACTCTTCGAGAATCTCAGTGGTGCTCCAATCCAATTTCTTTGCGGCCGTGCTCATACCTGGCTTTTCGGGATACGTTGCCTAATCCTGAACTGGACTGGCCCTAGAGCCTAGCGCCGGTCTGGGTCTTGTCTAATTGTGGTTCTTATCCGATATGATGAAGGCATGAGTTGGCGCTGTTTTCTCCTCCTATCGGCTGTGTTTTCGCTGCGGGCCGCAAGCGCTCAGGAATTTATTCCGCCGCGCCCACCGCCGCTAGATCCGGCGACTGATTTTGAGGACATGGAAGAAGACATGATGGAAATGGGTGACGAAGGTTTTCGTCCTCCTCCCCCGCCGCCGCCCATGGGATCAGGATCCACGTCGCCTCTGGAAATTCGGCCCGCGGCTACCGGATCAGCTTTTGGATCCGGCAACATGAAAGAATCTAAACTGAAATTTCAGGTCGTCGATGAGTTCTGGGAAAAAGGCAAAAAACGCGGCCGCGGCAAGAAGATCCGGGTTTCAGGGTCTTGATTGGCTACACGCCGGCGCCCAAATCATAAAGGAGAGAGATCCCTCTCCTTTATAAGAACAAATATTGTTAAGCTGAGCTCTACTTGCCTGCGGCGGTGTATGGCAGCGGCTTAGTGGCCATTGCGGTGCTTGATCCTGCCGAGAGCGACGGACTTTTTGCGCCACCCGCGAGGTATTCTTCTTGGTCAAAGTCATCCACCTGAATCGCATCCAAACGTAAAGCTTCAGCTTCGGCGATCAACTTGTGCTCGACGGCAGAGATGATTCCGGCAGCCAGTGCATCTTGTAGCAAGGTCGGCGACTTCTTCTTCAAAGTTTTTGCTTTCACAGCGGCGCGGACTTTTTTCTCAACCTCTTCGGCTTGACGCGCGACTTTGTAGGCGTTTTCTAAACGACCTAGACCATCGGTCACGAGAGTCGGCAAGTAGATACCGTCGGTCAAACGGTTGCGCTGAGCTTCGTCCGTCAACAAGCCCGTGGCTATGCGGTGAGTGAGGCGGTCCGTCGGGGCCAAGCCCACAAAATTCAGACGGCTCCACCAGCGAACCGGGCCTTTGAAAAACCAGTAGATGGGTTCGCGCACGATCCACGGCAAGCTTGAGGCATACATATTTCCAAAGATACCGTCGAAGGCGTCTTGAATTTTCTGGAAGGCCACGGCCATCGAGAAATCCAAAAGCATTTTGTCTTCGGGACGGCGCCCTTCGTCTTCGAATCGCTTGATGGTGGCCGAAGCGATAAACATCCAAGAGAGAACATCGGCGTAACGACCCGTCAGCTTTTCTTTCACTTTAAGATCACCGGCTAACAAACCCATACTGAGATCCGACATAAACGCGAAAGTCGCCGAAACCCAGCTGAGCTTTTGAACGTATCGACGCGAAGGTCCGCTGACCGATGAACTGGCTACAAAAGCAAAACGGGCGCGGGTGGTACTCAAAATAATGCTGCGAACTAAGTTGCGAACGACGTGCCCGATGTGACCCCAGAAGGCGTCATCGAAAGCTTTAGGGTCGTTGTTCTCGACCGCGTTCACTTCTTTAAAAGCGTACGGATGCGCACGCAAGGCTCCCTGACCGAAGATCATAAAGGTTCGGGTCATGATATTCGCGCCTTCGACGGTAATTCCGATCGGAGTACCGATATAGGTCACAGCGAGAGTGTTACGCGGCCCCATTGAAATCGCGGCGCCGCCAATCACATCCATGGCGTCGTTAATTAAAACACGCCCCACTTCGGTCGCATTGTACTTAGCGATCGCAGTCACTACGGGCGGAGAGATATGTTGATCAAGAGCCGAAAGAACATAACGGCGCATAGCTTCTAAATAGTAAGCGCCCCCGGCAATACGAGCCAACGGGTCTTCGACGCCCTCGAACTTTCCGATCGAGATACCGAACTGTTTACGTAGATAGGCGTGATTGCTGCTGACCCGAGCTGCTAGTTTGGCACCGCCGGCGGATTGAGCCGGGAGTGAAATTCCGCGACCCGCACCCAAACATTCCATCAGCATCTGCCAGCCTTGGCCAGCACCACCGTGGCCGCCGATGATGGCGTCTTCAGCAAGCATGACAACGTCGTGACCCTGCGTGGGACAGTTGTGAAAGGGCACGCCCAACGGATCATGACGACGTCCGATGACAACACCCTTCAAATTCGAAGGAATCAAACCGCAAGTGATACCCAAATCTTCGCCGCGGCCAAGCAAGTTCTGCGGATCGCGCAGACGGAAGGCTAAACCGATCAACGTAGAAATCGCGGCCAATGTGATCCAGCGCTTATTCCAATTCAACTTGATGTAGATCTTGCCGTCATCGCCCTTAAACAAAACGCCTTCTGAAGTGATGGAACCGGCGTCGGAACCGGCCATGGGCTCGGTCAAACCGAAGCAGGGAATTTCGTCGCCATTAGCGAGACGGGGCAAATATTTATTCTTCTGTGCTTCGGTGCCGTAACGAACCAAAAGTTCCGCCGGTCCCAAAGAGTTGGGAACCATAACGTAGATGACCGTACCGATTGATCTGGAGGAAAGCTTCTGGATCACGGCCGAATGCATGGAATGTGAAAATCCCTTACCGCCGTATTCCTTCGGAATAATCATGCCGAGGAAACCACGGCGACGGATGAATTCCCAAACCTTGGGATCCATTTCCTTGGTGCGAAAGAATTTGTATTCATCGACCATCGCGCAAAGTTCTTCCACTTCGTGATCCAGAAAGCTCTGCTCATCTGTGGATAACTTGTGATTGGGTTGCGAAAGCATCGTCTTGAAGTTCGGATGGCCCGAGAAAAGCTCTTTTTCCATCCACACGACGCCGGCTTCAAGCGCCGTACGCTCGGTCGCTGAAATCACGGGCATCATCTTCGCAGCCTTCATCAACTTCATTAAGGGCGCTGAAACTAAAGCGGTTCGCAGGGGCGGAATCAAGAAGACCAAAAAAACCGCCAGGAAGGCGAGAGTGAGCCAAAGTGGAGCACCGAAGCCCGAAAGAGCGACCAACCCGGCGACCACCCAAAACGCAAATGGTAAGCCAAAGTAGGCCACCGTAAGGAAGAGCGCGATAGTGACCAGTACGCTAGGCAAGTACGCTTGTTCACTGAGGAAAAATCCCGAATTCTGCGACCACAGGGTAGTGAGCTGCTCCATGACTTTCGACCTCTCTAATTAACGCTTTGTTGCTACAAATTAATCCGCTACTTTTTAATTTTCAATCGCTTGATTGAATTTGTCAACCAACCGATCAATACTGCGACAAACTATGAAGAAGCGTCCCGTAACAAGACAAAAGGTGACTCCTTCCACCAAGGCCCTCCCCGCCAGGGGCCAGCTGTTGGCGGCCGCCCGGGTGCTTTTCGCACGTAAAGGCTTAAGCGGAACGACCATTCGCGATATCGCCGATGAAGCGAAAATCAACTCCTCCATGATCAGTTATTACTTTGAAGGAAAAGAAGGACTTTACAAGGCATGTATTGAGGAAATCGCACAAAATTCCTTAATGATGGCCCAACGGGTACTTGCTCCCGCCACCAACGAAACCGAATTTAAGGTTCGCTTACATATGTTCCTGGACGGAATTTTCGCGCTACTGCTTGAAGACAGGGACACCGGCCTGATCCTGATGCGTGAATTTGACCGCCTGCATTCGCCGGCCGAAGACATCTTCCGCGAGAGCTTTTTAAAAATCCTGAATATGCTCGTGGACTTCTTTAAGTCTGGCCAAAAGTCTGGGTTGGTCGCCGCCGACCGTGATCCATTCACACTAGCTAGTCTTTTGTTTGGGTGCGTGACTAGCCAAATGAGGATGGATCACTTTCAAGAGCGGGCTTACAAAAAGTCACTTCTCAACACAGAAGAAAAACGGAAGGTTGAAAACCATATTGTAGACCTTTTCACAATTCCACCTAGAATAAAGAAGTAAGAATTCAGGCGGAGGGCTCAAGCCTTGAAAGCGCATCCCATTTTATTTGGCGCTCTTATACTGACCTCCGCGGTGTCCGCCCAGGGTCCGCGCAAACTCAATATCAAATCGGCTCGTGATACATTCGACGTCGTGGTCCATTCTCGCACCAAGGGTAGCGTCGATGGGAAGATGACGGTCTTAACTTCGCTCGCGGACCTGTGGCCCGTGCTCGACAATCCTCTTGGCAATGAATGCCCCGCCCTAAAAGGCCGACCCGACGCCACCATCACCGAAAACGGCAAGAGTCGATCGATTTACGTCAAAGCTGGAATCGTGACCGACGGTAAGTTCTGCATGAACGTGGGAGGTGATGGACTTTTTTTCTTTCCCTTGCATCGCGATTTTCTAATCGGGAAGAACCGTGATTCTATACGCCTCAACTCCCCGCTAAAAGTTTTTCGCCAAGGGGTAAAAGTTCTGGATCTGCGCAAAGAACAGAATCAATGGGTCGACGACAACAAAAATCAATTGCTGAACTGGGATTTTATCGAACGTTTCGAAAATTCTGTTCGCGATTTTGAAGTGCGTCTGCGTGTGCAAAATGACATCGTTGCCGGTAAATCCAAAATGTTGGTGCAAAGTGCCGGTCAAACTTACGAGTTTTACAAAGTCACCAAAGTTATGTGGGCTGTCAAGAAGCCAGGCTATGCCTGGTTGATCGCCTCGGATGATTGGAGTTTCTGGTACGATTTTGATCAATCACTGATCGAGGACCGCTTTGCACCAGAAATTCGCTTGCTCGAAAAGCCGGGGGCGACAATCGAACAGCGCACCGACGCCTTAGGCAAACTCGAAGGAGCCTGGTCGCGAAACTTGCGAGACCTCTACCACAAGTTGGTAAGCAATCCTTCCGAGGATCCGGATCACGTGCGCACAGTGCTAAATCGACTAAAGCGCAAGCCTTCCCCGGAAACGGCGGGCGTGATGGTGCAGTTCTTATCTGCTTCGCGTGACGAGGATTTGAAACGCCTTGCCGGTCAGATTTTAAAGACGCAAAATCCAAAAGGTCCGCTATACAAACCGTCCGCGCCTGCGCCTGAAAAAGCCAAGGTCATCGAGTATTGGAACAATTGGTGGAAAAACAAAGAAGCAAAATGATTTGGTCTTGGGCGTTGTACGACTGGGCCAATTCGGCCTTCGCGACAACGGTCATGGCCGGATTCTTTCCCCTGTTCTTTAAAAAATATTGGAGCGCCGGCTTCTCGGTCACCGAGAGCACCTACGCCTTAGGCATCACGAATTCGATCGCCAGTTTGTTGTTGGCGATGATGGCGCCTACTCTGGGTGCGGTTGCAGACCAAGGCTCTTACCGAAAGATTTTTCTTTTTCTATTTACGGTCCTCGGAGTGGCCGCAAGTATTGGCTTAGGCTTTATTGGCCAAGGCCAGTGGGCTTTGGCTATTTCTGTTTTCTCATTGGGGATTATTGGATTTAGCGGCGCGATGCCCTTTTACGATGCCTTGCTAATGCAGGTGGCTGGCGAAAAGAACTTCGACCGAGTATCTGGACTTGGTTACGGGCTTGGTTATTTAGGTGGCGGAACACTTTTCACGCTTAACGTCGTGATGTATCTCAAACCCGAATTGTTCGGCTTCGTTGATGGGACGGCCGCGATCAAGTTTTCGTTCATCACCGTTGGCGTGTGGTGGCTGTTGTTTTCTATTCCACTTTTTTTGAACGTGCCCGAATGGCCCGCGCGTGAAAAGAAATCGCTGTGGACAAATATCCGTCGCGGACGCCACGAGCTGATGCGCCAGATTCGTGAACTTAGAGGTCACAAACCCTTATTTTATTTTTTGCTGGCCTTCCTACTCTACAACGACGCAGTCAATACCATCATCAAAATGGCGGTCGACTTTGGGATGTCGATTGGTTTGGCGGATGGCGACCTGATTAAGGCCCTTTTGTTGGTGCTATTCATTGGCTTTCCTTCGGCCATCGCTTTTGGATACTTTGCCGAAAAAACAAATCCGCAACGTGGCATCTGGGTCTGTCTTTTCATTTACTTCTGCCTGACCATCTATTCCTATTTCATGAACTCGGCGACCGAATTCTTTATCATGGCCGCCACCGTGGGATTGATTCAGGGTGGAATCCAAAGCTTAAGTCGCAGCTACTATGCACGGCTAGTTTCACCCGAAGAGTCAGCCCAGTATTTTGGCTTTTTCAATATGATCGGCAAATTCTCGAGCATCGTAGGTCCATTTTTGTTTGGCTGGATCGGATACGCCACTGGGAATCCACGCGCCGGAATTTTAGTCCTTACTCTCTTCTTTATTGGAGGAGGGATTTTGCTGTATTCAAGCGGACTCGCCGCTCGAAGGTCAGATCGGAGAGCCAAATGATCGTTCTCTTGATTTCTTTTCTATTGAGTACGGCTCACGCGGTGGATCCCTCCTGGGGATATAAAGTTTTAACTAGCCCAAATTTCGATTTGATCTATCGCTCAGACAAAACACTATATCAAAAGGAATTGGCGAAGCGATACATCATCGCCGCCGAGCAGGCTCACGAACTTCTGTTTCCTATCTTTAAGGAAAGCCCTTCCCGAACCATCATTCTTTTGCAAGACAACACCGACGGATCAAATGGGCTCGCTAACTTTTTGCCCTACCCACATATCACCGTTTATCCGGTGCTGCCTTCGACCCTGGATTCGATCGACGAATACGGTGACTGGGCCTTTGAAATGATGGTGCACGAATACACGCATATCTTGAACATGTATCCCGCGCACGGCATCTACGTCCCGCTCAAATGGATTTTCGGTTCGGTGGTTCGGCCCAATGCTGTTCTACCACGCTGGTGGCTCGAAGGTTTAGCGGTCAATTTAGAAAGCTCTTTATCCACCCACGGCCGTTTAAAATCCAGCGAGACTCAAGCTTCGGCTCGCGCACTCATTTTAGGGGACAAATTTAAAAACGAAAACGTTGCGCGCATCAATGAATCCGGACTGAATTCATGGCCCTTCGGGTCGCGCCCCTACTTGTACGGCGCCTGGTGGTGGGACCAAGCCAGTCGCGAAAAGGGACTACCGGTCATCGACACTTGGAACCAAAACTACTCCCGTCGTCTGCCTTTTTTCTTAAACGGTCCGGTGATGGAACAAGTACAGAAAACAACCGATGAATTTTTGCATCACACTCTCGCCAATGTGGAAGCTCAAGGCCTTCGGCAAATCGAAGCGATCAAAATCTCCGGCCCACATTTGGGCGTAACCATCGCCGAATCCCGCGGTGAGCAATCGGCTTTCGCGATCAGTCCGGACGGGAATCGCCTGGTCTACTGGTTGTCCAAGCCCACTGCCGGCAGCGAGGTTCGACTAAAAACAAGACCCGAGGAGAAAAAAGCCTTCCACGAAGTCCCCAGCGAAAGATTGTTCAAAGCGGTCGGCGGATTACGCTTGCGTTGGATCGACAATGACCGATTTGTTTTTGATCAGATGGACATCACCTACCCGTACGCCACCTTCCGCGATCTGTTCGTCTACGACTTGAACAGTAAGAAGAAAGAGCGCCTAACGACTCGTGCCCGGGCCCAAGAACCATCACCGAGCCCGCAGGGCGACCGCATCGCCTTTATTCAAAACGAAGGCGGAAAAAACCGACTAGCAATTCTAGACCTTGAAAGTAAAAAAATCCGTCCTCTCGTCAACGGCAACCTGTACCAGCGCTTATCCTGGCCCGAATTTTTAAACGAAAACGAAATTATTTTTTCAGTTCGGCAAAAAAGCGGAGTTGAGAAACTGCACATCGTGAACGTTCAGACTAAAAAAGTTTCGGTTTGGAACAGTGATCTGACCTCGGCCCAGAACCCTAAAGTCAGTAGCGAAGGTGTTTTCGTCACCGACGCAAAAACTGGCGTGCGCAACGTTTACTTGATCAAAGACGGCAAGGCTCAGGCCTACAGCAACACCCTCACCGATATTCAAACCGTTGACTTCGATCCGCAACGTCAAGAACTGGTCGTCAGCGAATTGTCATCCGACGGCCGAAGGCTTGTGGCCATCGCTCTGCAATCTTACAAACTCACAACAATCGAACAGCCTCGCTGGGAAGATCCCCCTAAGCCCACGACGACAAAAGTGAAGATCGAGGAAGACAGTTTTCAGCCTCTCACATATTTACTGCCGCGCTACTGGATTCCATTTATCTATCAAGTGGAAAACGGATTTATCTATCAGGGCATGACGGCAAATCAAGATCCCTTAGGCCGCAACCAGTACTCGTTGCAAGCCAGCTACGACACCGTGACGAAAGAACCTAGCTACGGCGTGAGTTACATGAACAGTTCGCTGCCGACAAATATTGGTTTAAGCTACGCCAAATCGGTGAGCTACCTGGGCGCAAGCGGTCGCCAGGTGAACAATGAAGGCGCGGCTTTGAATTTCAGCCAACACTGGCCATTCAATTCACGCTTCGCTTCATGGTCGCTGGGCGGGCTTTATAGCAATACGGATAGCGGAATTTTTAAGTACAAGCGCATCGGCCCCGAAGCTTCGCTGCAGTATTCTCGACTGCAAAATCCCTTAAACGAACGCTTCGGCTATCACATGGAACTGAGCCATCAAGAGTATTTGGAGCAAACCAACTACCTGAACTACGGCCGAACCTATGCGCATCTCGCCGCTCAGTTTTCTGGTTTCGGCAATCAGAAGATTTTTTTCCAAGGACGGGGCGCGGTGGCCCCGGAACAGCCCATCAATACGATCGTCAACCTCGGCGACCGTAACGTGGGCGGGAATTACTTGATCAATTTGGCCAATTCGCAGTTTTTGATGCGTGGCTATCCCTCCGGCACTTTCGTGGGCCGTAAAGTGCTTAACGCGAACCTTGAATACGCTATCCCGCTCACCGATTTAGATAAGGGCTTCGGGACCTTTCCGGTCTTCTTGCGCGGCCTAGAGCTCGCGCTATTCACGGATCTTATGGCCGTGGACGGAGCTGGCTTTGACCAAAACCGCGAACGCT
>JBEIHA010000090.1:0-10575 GCA_040381635.1 Pseudobdellovibrionaceae bacterium | reverse complement strand
CCCGATTTCACTTTACCGGTGACCGAAATACCGCGTTGCTCGAGGAAAAAAACTAAATTATTTCCTGACCATTCCACGGGATCATCGATATTTTTGTAAACCGCGGCCTCGTTCGATCCGATGCCGATCGTGCCAGAAACTCGGACGGTATCTCCCGATCGGCTGACATCGAGGTTTGTTCCGGCCTTAGTGACCGTTTTCGCGCGATTGTCGATTTTGTAACCGTTAGTTATCGGATCAAGCACCACTTGCGGAGGCTTGCCCGCTTGAGTGGGGCGCACGAAAATGTTGATAGAATTCCAATTAAATGACATCGCGCCCACGGGTGCATCGTAGGCACGGTCCACGCGCTCTGGATCGCGGCTAGAATCATTGCGGACTTTATCGAAATCGCTATCGTCGACCAAGATATGACCGTCAATTTTTTTAATTCCAGTGCGCACAAGCTCATTCACCAGAAACCATAGACTTTCGCTGACGAAACCAGCATCGCCGCCGCCTTTTAGAACGAGATCACCGTTCAAGACTCCGTTTTTGACCGCGCCTTCAGACCACAACGTGGTTTGGAATTTAAAACTAGACCCCAACCTATCCAACACGGCTGCGGCCGTGGCGATCTTAGTGACCGAGGCCGGAATGAAACTTTCGTTCTCGTTCAACCCAAAGGCCATCTGCTGGGGTGTGCGTCCCAGGTCAATCACCGCCAGCCCTAACTGAGCCTGCGGCACGGAGTAAGACTTGATGACTTTAAGAAGACGAGCGTTCAACTCCTTGGATTCGGCTTGAGCCGCAACCGGCAACAACAACATAACAAAGATAAAAATAAGGATTCTGGACACAGCCACCTCTATTGCTATCATTTGAGTATGGAGCAAAGGCGTTCGTCACCTGTTTTTCTTTTCTTCCTCGTACTTCCTTTGCTCGTCGCTTGCACCGGCGGGCGCAAGACACCGTCCGACACGTTGCTCGTAGGTTTAGGTTCGGCGCCCTCAACGTTGGATCCACGCTTTGCCACGGATGCCAACGGCATGCGCATTGGTGGTCTGATTTTTAATTCACTGGTAAGACCCGGCGAAAATTTTGAACCGATCCCCGATGCCGCTGAGAAATGGACCTACAAAGATCGCACTTTTGTTTTCGAGCTGCGCCAAAATTTAAGGTTTCACAATGGCCGCGACGTCACAGTCGACGATATCTTGTTTTCGTTCGTACAATTTCGTGAAAGCACTTCTCCCTTTGCTTCCATACTAGACTTAATCACCGATGTTCAGGCCACAAAAAAGGAAGACGGAAGAATCCTAGTCACCCTGAAGGTGAAAAACTATTCGGATAAATTTCTGATCAGCGATCTTCCCGCGGTACGCCTTCTGCCAAAACAAGAAACTCTTAAAGCCGGGCCAGACTTCGCCAAGATATTGATCGGCACCGGCCCCTACAAATTCGTCAGCGCCGACAGCACGACGATTCAGTTGCAGGGCTTGACCTCAAAAACTGCAAAGCTCACTTTCAAAGTGATCCGCGACGACTTCACGCGCTTTCAAAAAATGCTGAAGGGTGAAGTCGATATCATCCAATCCGATATCCCCAACGATAAAGTCGAAGAGTTTGAAAAACGACCGGAAGACTTTCAGGTTCTGCGCTATCCGGGCCTGACGATGACCTATGTTTTGCTGAATTTCAAAGATCCTCTGCTAAAGATAAAAGCGGTTCGCCAAGCCTTGGCGCAAACGCTTCAGCGCAATGAAATCATCACCCACAAGCTTAGGGGACTGGGCGTCGAGGCCACTTCACTTTTGACCCCGAACAATCCCTACTTCAGTGGCGAATTGATCAATCCCGTCTACGATTTGTCGGCCGCTAAATCCACCATCGACAAACTGGGTCTTAGGGGAAAGAAGCTCACCTTAAAAACTTCCAATCAACCGCAGGCCGTGGACAACGGCAAAGTCCTAGCCCACCAAATGTCCGCCTCGGGAATAGGTATCGAATTGCAAAGCTACGAGTGGGCGACATTTTATGACGACGTCAAAAAGGGTAACTTTCAAATGGCCACCATGCGGTGGGTTGGCACCATTGATCCTGATCTTTACCGCATTGCCTTTCACTCCAAAGAAACGCCGCCCGGTCGAAATCGCGGCTCTTACGCGAATCCCAAGCTGGATGACTTGCTCGAGAAAAGCGCCAAAACCGAAGACCCTAGCCAACGCAAAAATATCATTCAAGAGGTGCAAAAAATTGTGCACCAAGATCTGGTTATCCTTCCTTTGTGGTACGATCAGCAAGTGGCGGTCGCTCGCAAAAACATTAAAGACTACACACCGGTGCAAACCGGTGAATTTCATCCTTTCCTCGAAGTAAGAAAGACGGACCAGTGAATAGACCGAAACTTCTGTGCGTGGATGACGAAGCCTCGATTCTGCAATCGCTCGACCGAGTGTTTAAGAATCAGTTCCAAGTTTTAAGTTCCGAAGCGCCGGTGCAAGCTTTGGATCTGCTAAAACAAAATCCGGACTGCGCCATCGTCTTGAGTGACTACCGCATGCCCGGGATGAATGGCGTCGAATTCTTAAGACACGCACGAACGATCGCCCCGCTGACTTCGCGGGCCATTCTTTCTGGGCAAATCGATTTGTCACAAATCAGCGACGCCATCAACAACGGCGACATCCACAAATTTTTCTTAAAGCCGTGGGAAAACGAATACCTCGCCCTGCAAATGCAAGAGGCCTTGCAAATGCATCGCACTTTACGCGAAAAAGCCCATTACGAACAACTGGCCATCACCGATCCCATCACCCAGTTGACCAATCATCGTTTTTTTCAAGATCAGATTCGACTGGAGATCCGCAAGGCCACCGACGCGAAGTCGCCTTTGTCTTTGATCATGGTCGACGTGGATCACTTCAAAGGCTTCAATGATCGCTTCGGTCATCCGGAAGGCGATCGTCTACTTTTTAAAGTCGCGAGCTTCCTGCAGGACTTCATCAAAAATCGCGGCTTTGTTTCGCGCTATGGCGGCGAAGAATTCACCGTGATTCTTCCCGGCTTTGACACAATCGAAGCCGAAAAACTCGCCGACGAAATACGTGCCAAATTCGAACGCACTTCGCTAGCCGGACCCACGTCGAGCCCGGCCTTTGTCACCGTCAGCTCCGGACTAGCCTCTTATCCGCAGCACGGCAGTACTGCCGCGGACTTGATTGAAGCTGCCGACAAAGCGCTTTATCAAGCCAAAAGGCAAGGCCGCAATCAAGTCGCGATTGCTGCATCTTCGAAGCCTCGATAGAATTTAGGGATATGAAGAAACGCGATTGGCTCATAGTTATCAGTCTTGTTCCCGCAGTTTGGTTTTTCGATCAAGTGACAAAAGCTTGGGCGATGGCGTCTCTCGCCGAATTGAAATTTTACGGCTATTTCGGTTTAGTTTTGCATCACAACCCCGGAGCGATATTAGGCACATTTTCGGATCTGCCGCCTGTTCTTCGGGTCGTCAGTCTCTCTACCGGCGGCGCTTTCCTAATCACCATTTATGCAGCCATTCAGTACCTATTGCCTTCACGATCACTGCACCTAAGAACGGGAATGTCGCTTCTCTTAGGTGGAATTCTAGGAAATGTCACCGATCGTATTATCAATGGCGCGGTCACGGACTTTCTAGTGATCGGCAGCCGACAGTTGTCTTCGCCGGCCTTCAACGTGGCCGATGCGATTCAGTGGGTGGGTTATGGTTTGGTAGTTTACGGATTGGTCCGTGACGGCTCGCTATTTTGGCCAGACGCCAACGCGCGCAAGACGATTTGGGTGAACCCTCGTTTCCAATTGCGCTTCTGTTTTACCCTCGTGGCGATCGGTGCTTGCTTTTCTGTCGTCACGGGCGTCTTTGCTTTTACATTTCTTAAAATCACGATCGATGACTTGGTGGTTGGACCGGCGCGCATGATGGAAAGACGCTTTCTCGTGCCATTCTTACAAACTTATTTGGTAATCGCCGTAGGCTTTATGGTGACGCTCTTTGCAATCGGACGAATTCTTTCCCATCGCATGGCCGGGCCGATCTACGGATTTGAAAATTACCTCAACGACCTGATGCGCGGCAAAGACCGAAAGTTTCGCGTACGCCAAGGTGATGAGTTTAAAAACCTGGAAGATCTCGCCGATCAGTTGCGCCCTATCATCGCTGCCGCCGTAGCGGAATCTGCACGCTTAGAAGCCGCTAGCGAAGAACAAAAAATTAAGTCGGTATAAATGACACGGCCGAGACATGCTCTAAGAAGTAGCGCTTGGGCCGTACGTCATCGCCTTCGTTATTACCTTCGGTAGCCACCAAATAATCGCCGTCAGGATTTCGCACTAAACCCATCGGAAAAACTTTTCTGGGCTCGCCGGGGCGAGAGCCTGATTCATAAACTAAACTGATCTCGCGCTTATCGCGCAAGGCCCGCACCATCGTGCGCAGATGCTCGCGCTCGGTCAGGGCTTCGATTGAAAATCGCGACCACGGCAGCGGCGTAACTTGAAAGCCCTGGATATCGGAGAGCTTAGCCTCCCGACCCAGTTTTTCGAAATAGCGCAGGCCCACCGCTAAACAGGTTTTAGCGTCATCCAAAGCGCGGTGAGCCGCGCCCGCTTCAATTCCAAAGTGTTTGGCCAAGGTGGCCAGTCGATGATTGGGCACGTCGGCGTTGATCGCGCGACTCAAGAGGCTGGTGCAGAATGCGGGACGATCGGGCAAAAGCAAACGCGCCTTTTCGAACTCCCACGAAAGAAAACCCAGATCGAAAGGCGCGTGATGGGCCAAGACAAAACCATCTTTGATAAAGCTATGGAATTCAGCCAGCTTGTGTTCCAGCCTGGGCGCCGTTTCGACCATTTCGTTGGTGATATGGTGGATGGCAATGACCTCGTTAGACATCCTTAGCGTGGGCTTAAGCAAAGTCTGATAGGTGTCAATGATGTGGCCATTATGCCATTTCACTGCCGCCATTTCGCAGATCTCGGCGTCTAGCGGGTACTTACCCGTTGTTTCCAGATCAATGGCAATGATGGTCGATTCGAACCAAGGCTTCTTAAGAATTTCCACTTAAACAGTGTATAGCCCGATTTTTCCGTGGTGAGCAACAGCTGGACTACCTTGGGGTGGAGAATTGGCTTTATTCCCAAAAGTGAATCCTTAGGAGGCTCCCGGTGTTTAAATTTGCCTTGTTCACGCTCGTGGTTTTGAGTTGCCAGGCCACAGCGGAGGCAAAGGCCGGGCACCGACCTGTCTTGGCTAAATTTATTGCAAAGACCAAACAGGACAGGCGCCCCCGAAGGTGACCTTCGATGGGTTTCACCAAAAACGAAGTGCAAGGACGATAAGCAATTTGCACAATGGCTGGCGGTGAACAAAATCGCGCTACCGAAGGGAAAAGCCAAATGATCGAGGCCGATTTCGATTTGAAACCGACCAATCCCTAATTTAGTCTATTTTGTTTCGGGCTTTTTCTTCTTCGTTGTCATCTTGTTGACGAAGTTGTTGTAGACATTCATCGACTCGTCATCTTTACCTGTGAGTGATCCGAGCTTGCGCGGCTTGCTACCATCCGACTTCAGTTCTTTCTGCTTAATCTGAACGCGAATGTAACCTTCTTCCGGACGGCCGTCGGCGCGTCTGGTCGGGGGTTTTATTTCCGAGCGGGCATGCAGATCGACGCTCTGGCTTTCGAGCTTCGTGTTGATCTGACCCATGGCCAAATCTAAACGGGCTTCGGCCACCTGTTCGGCTAAGCTTTCGCTTTGCCCCTTCACCGAATGAACATAAACTCTGGAGTCCATAAATACATCCGCATCTTCGAGGCCAGCAGTAAACTTGTTTAACTTATCCATGATGCCCGCGAAGGCCGGCTTAGGCGTCGAACTGCCGTCCTCGAAAAGTTTGCTTTCGGGAAATTTCATTTCGATGGTGTCGCCTGTCACTTCCATACCGGTCGCCACGTCGCCAAGCTCTTCACTCAAGGCCGACATAACGATATTCTTCGAGCCCATCGACAAAAAATTCGGCGTATGATCCTGCGGAGTCATAAAATCCTGAAGGACCTTCAAGGGCTCGTTGATCAAGTCGAGAAACAGCTTTTCCAGGGTCAATTCCACGCCATAGTTCGAAAAATTATATTCGATCACCGACGGGGTTGAGAAATGCTCGGAAACGCTCTTCTTCGTTTCGGGAGTTTGCGCCAACAGCCACATCAACAGAAAGAAAGCCATAAGAGCCGTCATAAAGTCGGCGAAAGCCACTTTCCACGAACCACCGTGCGCACCGCCCGCCGCGATCGTGATTTTCTTTATGACGATGACTGGACTTTTCTCTGCCACTTTTACGCTGCTTTCTTAGCTTCTTTGGTCGCCGTGTCCATTTCCTCGAACGTCGGGCGTTCACTGGGGAAAATCGTGCGGCGGGCAAACTCAACACAAACTAAAGGAGGTGCTCCACGCTGAAGAGCGACGAGCGCGGCCTTAATCACCATTAAATAACGACCTTCGGCGGCGATATCGCTTCCCATCTTCGTGGCCATGGGACCAACGAAACCGTAAGCGGCCAAAACCCCCAGGAAGGTACCGATCAGTGCCGCGGCAACTGATTTACCGATGACTTGCGTCCCTTGATCCAGCAAGGCCATCGTATGCACGATACCAAGAACGGCCGCGACGATCCCTAGACCTGGAAAAGCGTCACCGACACTCGCGATGGCATGCTGAGCCGCGTGCTCTTCTTCGTGCGCCACTTTGATATCTTGATCGAGTAAATCGTCGACGTCGTATTGCGAAAGATCCGCCGACAAAGTGATCTTCATCGTGTCACACAAGAAATCCACCGCGTGATGGTTCTTTAAGAAGGCCGGATACAGTTTAAAAATTTCCGAGCTGTTCGGCTCTTCGATGTGTTTTTCTACTGCCTGCGGACCGTCTTTGCGGAAGATCTGAAAGAGTTGGAACATCAGCTGCAAAAGTTCGACGTATTCTTTTTTTCCGGGCCCTTTGCCTACCAATCCCTTTATGGCCATCGAGAACGCGCGCTTTACCGTGCCCATCGGATTCGCGATGATCATACCGCCCAGCGCAGCACCGAAAATAATCATGACCTCGAAAGGCTGCCAAATGACATACAAGTGTCCACCGGCCAGCGCGAAGCCACCAAAGACGCCAACGATCACGATTAATATGCCTACAAAACCCATTGATTACCTCTTGCGAGATGTAAATCTCTTGCTCTCTACTTCGGTACATCCTGTCGCAAACTCAATATGGACGGCCTTTGCAAGAATGGACTTTGGACATTGGCCCAGCTAGACTGACCTAGATGAAGGCCGAGCCCGTACATCTTTTTTTCTTTCGTGGCCTCAGCACGTACGGTGTTGATCATGCGAAGTGGTCGATCTTCGACTTTGGTCCGATGTACAAGCACTTCGCTCAAGCATTTAGTGAGCGCGAAATTATTTTTCATCCCGTTACGGGAATGGGCGCGGGGTCCGTGACTGAGGTCGTGGGCCGGGCGCACGATTTTTTTCGAAGTGACCCGGTCTGGAATTCTGGGGCACGGGTCCATTTTGCCGGGCATTCGGCGGGTGGTTTGGTAGCGCGGCTCGTGGTTGATCGCCTACGCCGTGATCCCGTTACTCCGCCAGGGAAGATCACGAGTTTGCTCACGATCGCTACTCCCCACTTTGGTTCGCAGCTGGCCCAAAGATGCGTGGATATGCCGGTGACTTATCCGGGATCGGTCAGGTTGCTGAAGACTGTTGGTTACGACGTTGCCTCGAAGGCTCATTTTTTTCGCGAATTGACTCCGGATCGCGTGGTTGGTTTGTTCACGGATAGAGATCTGCCGTCGCCATCCCGTTTGCCGGTCCACCATCACGGCATACGTTTAGGTTCGATCATTTGCGCAAGCCCACGACAGGAATGGTGCGCGCCACTTCGACTGATCTATAAGCTTCAGGCATTCAACGAATTGAAATCTGAGTCCGACGGTATCGTCGAAAAAGAAGCCCAAAGCTTCGGCCAAGTTTTGGCCGAAATTCCCATCGATCACTTTCGCCAAATTGGTTTGTTCGGCAAGCGCTGGCTTTTCGACGAGACGTGCGACGTGGCGGCGAAGTTTTTTCGGGAGTCGCAAGCGTGAATGAGGAGACTCTCATCATCACTGCGCCCTTGAATTCAACACGCGTTCACAAGCCCGGTCGCCCAAGTCTAAAACCGTAAGCTCAGAGCCTTTCCATTTCCAGTCATTTTGAAGGTTATTGCGGATATTGGCCCATAGTTGAAGCTTTTGTTGATCCGACCAAACTTTGGATTGCGCAATCTCCCGACGGAGAGCCGAGAGAACCGTTTCACCGTATCGTGGCTTCAATCGGTAAAAATACATAATCAATAGGCCATAGTTATGTACCGACATTCGGCCAAAGAATCCCTTCAACTCAGGGCCATCGACCAAGTGATCCTTGTTGCCGGAGTGGAACCATTCGTCACTCGGGCTTATATTTTGTGCACTCCAGTCCGTAGTGTCTATCCACCGCACTTCACCCGTCTTTCCAGAAAAAATCAGATCCGCATCGACTCCAAGATGTACGTTGTGCTCGAGAAGTTGACCCATCATCTGGCCCACTTTTTCTAGCTGCGAATGTGAGATTCGATCCAAACCCAATTTAGATAAAAACTGATTCTTTGTGGAAAACAAGCCTTTGAAAGTGAAGGACGTTTTATCTTTAGGAAATATCTCTTCCATCTCCAGGTAATATCCTTGTCGGCCAAACTGGCCCTCAAAACGACCTGCGCGAGTCAATTTTGGACCACCAAGTTCTGCACCCAACAACACTCCAAATAAATCTCGTTCAAAGGACTGATCTGAAATCCAAATATTTAAATCGGGAATCATTGTTTTGATCAAAAGACTTTTGCCTTGGGAATTAGTTCGGTAGATCCCAGAGTTCATTATTCCCTTTGAACTATTTGAATTGGGTGGAAAAAAGCTTTCGTACCGACCGCCCGAAAGCTGTTCCATGGTTTTGGCCGGTCCCCGGTCAAAAATCGCAATGGCCTTGGCCCGCACGCAAAGAATGAAATGCTGCCTGTCTTGATGCGGACTGCAGGAATCGCCAAAAGCCAGGCCAGGGCTCAATAGGGTCGCTATGACGGCCAAAAAGGTCACCGAAAGGGGGCTTAAGAATCGCTTCATTAATTGTGGCAGCACATGTAGCCAATATTGCAACGGATGTGCCTCGCTCCCGGGGTTCGAAGCGCCTCGAATAAGTGGCGCAGAATCAAGACAGCCGTTTCGAAACGGTAGGAAGACACTCACAGACGTACAATTTTTGTAGATCGCACTTGACAGCAATTCGAAGCAAAAATCACGTTTACATAATGTGATTTCGGCCAGCGACCAAAACCCGGTCTCGTCATATCCCAAATGAGGTGGAGCGCGAAATGGAGAAAACACGACACGAGGGCTGTTGCTACGTGGATCCGCACTCAGGTTCCCGTTGCGCCTCCCAACATTTTCTTCAACGCGATCACATTCACGAGTACAGCCGAGGCGGGTTGAACTTAAGCCATAACCTGCGCTGTCTATGCGCGTTTCACAACCGAAACCGTGGCGAAACGGGACGCGATGCTTCAGGGGCGCGGGTGAATTGAGTCGAGGCGATCTCAATCAGTATTTGAACCCACGCAAATCCTTCTCAACAGGCTTAACTCTAGCACAACTAGAGGCCGCGGCCGTCATGACAGCAGTATCAATTTTTAGACGCTCGGCGAGCTGTGGGAATGCGGTCACGTGGCAGGCATAAACTGGGTCATAAATAAACTCATCCCATTCGTTTACTATTCGGGGGTCAGCGACGTGTTCCAAACCATAAAAGTGTAAAAACTCATGAAAGAAATTAGCGCTCGGATGACTTCCCTTGACGTTCACCCTTCTCAGATGAATTGAATCGTCTGAAGGCTGGTAGTAAATGGAAGCGGGAGCAGGCCCGACATCACAATAAATTCTTAAAATTTTTTTTGGAGTGTTTTGCTTTATATGGTCAGAAAGTGCGAGATTGATTGCAGCAATGCGATTTAATCCTTCTTCCAAAGCGCTCCTAATAGTGTCCAATCCGTAAGAGCAACCCTCAATTTTAACATTCTGAGCAACAAATTTCGCAATTAACGGATCAGCATTTACTGATAGCGTAGTGAGCAAGCCGGTAACTATTGCTAAAATTGGCGTCATGCATTCTCCATGGTTTTCATTCTGTTGGTGTAAGCCAAGTCTGTCCAAAATTCCAATCTTTTTTACGGCTTCGTGAATTTGAATTGAAGACCAGAGTTAAGACTCAAAAACTACCACCGATATCCAATCGAAATTCCGGGACTGTGAATTCCGGTTTGCTCAACTGCGGTCGGCGAGAAAGTCCAAGGAGAAACTCGCTCTCTAGAAAAAGTGGTGCGAAGAAGGACATCTGCAATCGCAGGCAAGAGCAAAGCGCCGGAAAAGAACAACCAGCGCTGTTCGTGATCGGATTTGAGAGCAAATGCGAGCGTCGGAATGGTGTTGAAAGT
>JBEIHA010000089.1:0-10581 GCA_040381635.1 Pseudobdellovibrionaceae bacterium | reverse complement strand
AGCTGTCCGTAAACCAAAGAGACCTAATCGCAAGCAAAGCACGCCTGCACGGGGCCGAAGTGTTTTTGACTTGACGACTTCTTCATAGATGGATGGACCGGCTTTGCGCCGGTCTGGCCCAAAAATGCTTTAACCCTGTCTAAAATTTAACCGTTTTTGGTGCTCAAGGCCGGTAAAATTGAGGGGATAGCTGGCCCCCTCGTTGCTTTATAGCTTCATAACTGAAGGAGACCACCATGGATACGAGCATGTGGATTATTTTATTCTGCCTTGGCGTTTTGAGCGTCATTTCGGCTTAAGCCCGAAGTTCTGCTACTTTTTTGAATGAGGGACGTTCCTTCATTCTTGCCATCCAAGCCGTGATATTCGGAAGCGGCTTAAAATCGAACTCAAAAGTCTTTGCAATATTTACAACCGAAGCCAAATTGAAATCCGCGACACAGATGTTTTTCCCCAAAATATAGTCTTTGCCGGCTAAGGCTTTTTCCAAAATTTGAAGCATCGGCGGTACTTTTTCGCGCGCTTTTTCGACGACAGTCTGGCTTCGCTTTTCTTCCGGGGTAAAAACCATTTGTATAATGATGTCCACGAGTGGCGGTTGCAGGTCGACCATGGACCACGTGCTCCATTGTTGTTGGATGCCGCGTTCTTGCGGGGTGGTGCCTAAAAGTTCGGGGCGATGTTTGTCGCAAAGATAGTTGTTGATGGCAATGGACTCCCAAATGACGAAATCACCGTCAACCAAGACGGGGACTTTTCCGTTGGGATTCAGTTTGAGGAAGGAGTCCGCTTTGTGTTCTTGCTTGCGCATATCGAGCGGCGGGTTTTCGTAAGCGATACCCAATTCTTCGAGAAGTAAGAAGCAGCGGCCCGAGCTGGTGCGTGGAATGCCGTAAATTTTGACCATAAGTAAAACCTCCGCGAATCAAATGTTTGGCGGATAATGACACGTCGAAGTCGACTTTGGCTAGGTGAACTCAAAACGAAAGTAATCTTCACCCGCAGCAGCGCGGGTGAAGCGGTCGATAACGCGAATGACCGGTTTCAGGGCCAGGACGACGCGGACCGCCCAGAACTTCGCTGGCGAAGTGGCCCTGAAAATGGATTTCAAAAGCGCAAAAGAATAATTCTTTAGAAGTCGCTTTCGCGCACGCCTTAGGTCGAGTGGTCGAATTGACCACGATTTGTGCGGGTCTTATTCTTTAGATTACAAAGAGGTGTCGATTGGTACGTCTTTTTGCCCTGATAACCTGCCTTCTTTTTACGCAAAATTCATTGGCCGTTGAAGTTTATCGGAATTCGCTTTCGGCCAACGCCGATCGATGGACTTTTTTTTATGGCGAAGACAAAAAATGGATTATCGAAAATGTTTCGCTGGATGCCGAGGGATGGCCGAAGCTCGAAGATCGATCCATTTACCAGCATGCGGACCAAGCGCGCGTCGCACTGACCTCAGCCGCAGCGGGCAAAGTGCGCTCGCGCCGTCTGCCCACGGCAGGCCATGCTTTGCGCGGAAGTACGGGGCAAACTTTGTGGACGGTAACCAACGAATGGTCATGGGAGTGGGAATTAAAATACGCGGAGTGGGTGAAGTCTGAAATTCATAGCGGTTGGTGGCTGAAGCATGGCTTGGCCACCGACTGTGCCGATGTCGCATATTCAGCGAAGTGGATTTTTGCCCGCAACAACGGCTTGCCGATGCATAACCGGCTGGCGTCTGGGCAATGGTTTACTCACGAATCGGTGAAATCAACTTGGGCTGGTTTGCCGACCCACAAAGAATGGCACAAGGACAAAAAATTCTTGGCGGCTTTAAATTATTTTTTAGACCATGTGTTCACCCATACACTTTGGAATGACAGCTATCCGATCGCGATCAGCCCCGATTCACTGCGGCCCGGCGCGCATCACTTAAGTATTTTCGGCGACACCGGACATACGCAATTGGTCTCTCAGGTCGGTCTGAGGGCCGATGAAATTCCCATGCTCACCCTTAATTCAACCGTCCCACGCGCCCAACGTGAACTGTCGGAATATATTTTTCTAAACCAGAAGGCCGATCCGGCGGGCAATGCTTTGCTGAGAATGCGTTGGCCGGAAACAAAGAACGGCGTGGTTGGGCTTAAGGATGCTTCGGATATGCCGCTCTATTCGGTGGAGCAGTTTGACACCAATTTTGTTCGCTCTCCTAGAAACTTTTTTTGGGAAGAAGTTTTTTATCGTTTAAACCCGGGCGCCGATTTTGACCTGATCGGGCAGAAGACGGCCGGGCAAATTGTGGATTTGCTAAAAGCGCGCGTGCCGATCGTTGAAGAAGGCTACCGTGTGTGCCGAGCCCAACCTTGCAGGCCAGGGTCCGCCGAATGGGAAGCCTGGAGCACACCGTCGCGAGACACGCGCATACGTGAGTCCATCCTGACTTATTATAATTTACGCCAATTCGTGACCCGGCCAGATCAGGTCGAAGCCTTACTCAAGGTTCCGATCATCTCTCAGGAGGGGCATACTTTCACGGCGGCTAAGCTGATCATGGCATTCAATATGGGGCTGCCTTCCTCCGATCCCAATGATGATCCGGTGGCGCGCTGGGGGGCACATCCACGTGCGGTGGGTGATCAGGTCTTGCGTAAGGTGGGTCAATCTTTAAGTCAAAGACAGAGCAAGATTCAAAGTCCACATAACTGCCGAGACGGCACCTGTATCTTTGGTTCGGATCAATTCCTGCGCGCCAGTTCGGTGGCGGTGGACTCTTACTTTTCGCGCATGTCTCAATTGATCCGTGGTTACTGCTCCGAATTCGGTCCGATGCTGTGCTCGGAATTGGAAAGTCTTTTGATCGCCCATCCCTTGTCGGCGAATGGAAGAACGCTTTCGGTTTGGGATTGGCTGGAGGAAAGCACGCACTTTAACTCGGATCCGCGCCACACCGAAGAACGGCGTTATCACGGCTTCGAGCGTGACTTTCCCCAATATGTCTTCAATGAACCTTTCGCCGACGCGGTCAATTCGTACGGCGGTCGTCTGTTCTTTAACGGCGCAGATCTTATGTTGATTCAAGGCGTGGATTTTCATCCTTGGAATATTCCGGCTGGCGAAAAGATGGAGCATTTAGATTCCAGTGAAGGTTGGATCTGGACATCCATGGGCTCATTCCTTTTGGCGAGAAAAGACCCGAGTGGCGCGCCAATACGATTTTCGTTGCCCTCGGATCCGTTAAAGATGATTTCCTTTGGTGGGCACTTGCTCGTGCAACAAAGCGACTTCGTGCATCTTCTGCGTATTCAAGACGGTGCGATTCTCGAGATCGGCCAATTTCCCCGGTCGGCGATTGGGTCCTTAGATCGTGGGTACGTGGTTCTAACAAATGACAATTCGGGGAGCTGGCTCGTGGATATGAAGTTGGGAGTCGTCGTCACTTTGCCCGAACTCCCCGCGAGCATGGAAACCGTCCAGCGCACGAAGGAGGGCGATTATTTTCTGAAGTACAACTCTTACGCTGAAGGCCGCGTACTGTGCCAGCTCGTTGCTTTAGATGGATCGATGGCGGACCTTACCACGTCGGGCAATTGCATCAACTACGCGCACGCGGAGCAAGTTGGAATTTTCGATGTCAATGGCCGCGCCGTAAAGAGGACCTTCGACAAAGGACGTTTGCTAAGTGAGGAAGACGTAGGTGGCCTGGGGGATTACTACAGTGACCGGCTGCTCAAAACCGTCGACCGGGCCCGCTACCGCTATTTTTGTTTCGCCGGAGGTTCGCTTGTAGAGATGCAACGGGCGCCAGATGCCATCGATCTATCGTCGTGTAACGAGCGCTACGTGATCGAAGTAGTAGCCATGGATCATTGGCGCGTGCGTGAACGAGCGACGGGCAAAATTGCACTGCGCAGCAAAAACTACATTGACTTCGCGTCGCCAGCCGACCAAGAAGTTTATGTTTTCAGCGGCACCTGGCAGCCTGGCGAAACCACAATTGGACTCCTCGATTTACGCAAGCCCGAGCGCTTTTCGATCCTCACCGACCAACAGCTGTCGGAATTCAACGGTCCATATGATCGCGGTTCGGGGCTATTGGTTTACAAGGGCAGCCGATTGATTTGGCTCGCCGATTAACGGCAGAAAAAATAAAACTTGTGTAAACCCTCGGGGAGCGGCGTGCTGAACGACACGTCCGCGCCATTTACGGTGTAGCTTCCTGAGTAATTTCCGCCGCCGGCCAAGGCCACTTGCACATCGGCCTTGCCATCCGCGTTCACATCCACGGGCGGGCAGCTTAGGGTCGCCGAATTCACCAATTGCGCCACGCGATTGCCGATCACAGTGAGCGGTGTGGTGTAGTCATTGGCGCAGACCGACACCAATGCGCCGCCCGTTAAATTTGACATCTGTTTATACACATTGCCTTGGTTTGCGCCCGTCGCGCATGTGGCGTCGCCGGGAATATACACAATGGAGTTAAATGAAAGGCTCTTGGTATTGCCCAAAGTGGATTTGACCTGATCGATCAGATTTTGCGGAACACTTTTGTTAGCGTTAGTAGCCGGGCATGCGGCAGCGCCGGTGCTGCACTCATCTTCATCGGAAATCAAGATGACGGCCAGCTTGGCATTGGGTCGAAAGAAGTCGCGGTTCACGCCAGGTTGGGCCGCGCGTTCCACGGCGCGGAAAGTGGCGTTGATACCACGCTCATTGCCGCTCCCGTCCACACCCATTTGAATGGCATTCGATAGTTTGGTCTGCGCATCGGCGGCCGAAACTTGCGAAGAGCGTAAGATGTATTGCGTGCCCGTGTTTGAGTCGAAGGGGCGAAACTGTCCGTCGCTCCAGGGGCGATTGGTGTCCCCGGTGATCGGCGTAGTGTCTCGATCGTCCGTGGTGGTGATGGCAATTTGCCAACTCAAACCATTTAGTTTGCTTAGGAAGCCATTGATTTTATTGCCGATGCCGGTTTGCTCTTGGGACATCGAACCTGAGTTGTCGACCACGAAAAGAACGTCCACTTCGCTTTGCGCGGCGACGTTGATGGATTGGCTCACGTCCCTTAGCTTGGTGGGATCTGAGTTGAAGCAGTTCGAAAGATCGGCACCCTCCAGCGCGCAGTTTTTGGAGTTGCTGCCTGAGCCCGCTTCGAAGGTTACCTCACCGCAGGCATTCCAGAAGGAAGGCCAAGCCAAGATCATTAAGATCCAAACAAATCGCTGGTTCATATGTGTCCCTCCGTGGAAGTCCAATTCCACGATCTATCCCCGACTTAGGAAGAAGCAATTCTCCGGCACAGCCCGGCGCCCTCTTAGGCATTGTGGTTGAAGAAGATTTTGACATCGCCTGATAGATCTACGGACCAAAATGAGACTGACAAAGCCCATGTCCGGTGCTATCTGATCATCCATGATTGAACTAAAAAATGCCAAGGCGCCGGAAGGCGAATTGAAGAGTGCACTCGACAACGGCTGGGCGCGCGTGTTGTCTCGTCCTGAAGTGGGATTCACCCGCATTCCCGATCTGTCTGCCGATTGGAAAGCCATCGAAGACCGCGTTCACCAAAGTCGACCCGCGCGCCGTGTTTTAGTGATCGGCATTGGCGGCTCCTCACTTGGAACGCAAGTCATCTACGAAGGGCTTCGCACTCTAAATCCCGTGCAGATGACATTCTTGGAATCTCCTGATCCCGACGCCTGGGCGCAATTGCGTGGTCTCGCGGATCCGGAATGGCGCGACAAGCATGTCGTTATCGTTTCGAAAAGTGGCAACACCTTAGAAACGCTGTCTTGGGTCGAACGATTAAATGCGCACGAGCCCAACTGGATGAAGAACTCGCAAGTGACCGTGGTCGCTAGTCCTGGTGATGGTTCATTGCAAAAGTGGGCCGCATCTCAGAACGTCCCGTGTTTGTGGATTCCGCAGAACGTGGGCGGCCGATTTTCTGTTTTGAGCGCGGCGGGGATGTTGCCCGCAGGACTCATGGGATTAAAAATCAGCGAATTTCGCGAGGGCGCGGCGTGGGCCTTGAAACGCCCCGATATTGTGAACAATCTCAGCGCGGCCATTTTGAATTCGTGGGAACGCGGTGAATGGATCACGCAAATGTGGACCTATTCAGAATCGATGAAAGTCTTCGGCGAATGGTGGCAGCAACTGTGGGGCGAATCCTTAGCTAAGAAGTTGGACCGCGAAGGTAAGCCCGTGGCTCGCGCTTCGACGCCGGTGAGTTGCCGGGGTCCGCGTGATCAACATTCGGTGGTCCAGCAATTGTTGGAAGGGGCGCGCGACAAGTTTATATTCATCAACCGCGTGCGTGCGGTTGAAAATTCTAGCGATTCCTTTAGACCATCGATGTTCCCCGAGATGCCATTTCATGGTCGACAAGTGTCCCTCGGAAAAGTCCTTGGTGCGGAAGCGCAAGCGTTCGAGAAGTCATTGATCGAAGTCAAAATCCCGTTTGTAACCACGTCGATCGAAAGTCTAAATGAAAGAACTTTAGGTGCTCTGTTTATGACGTGGCAGATGGTGATTGCGCAATTGGGCGAGTTTATGAACCTGAATGCCTTCGATCAGCCGGGCGTCGAAAGCGGCAAAAAGTTCGCGAATGAAATTCTAAAGCAATGATTGAGCAACGAAGATATGCTCTAGCGGGTGTTTTTGCTCTATGTTTTGTTTCGGCTTGTGCTACAGCGCCCGAAAAGACCGGCGGGGCGGACCTTGCGACTTGGGTCACGGCTCAAGAAAAGGTCTCATGGGACCTCCTACAGCTGAATATTTCGCCGGATGATCCAAAGGAAAAGGGCGGTCCGCGTCCGCGCCGAGGGATTGTGGTGGCCGCTCTCCATAAAAAGGATCCGGATTACTACTTTCACTGGGTTCGTGATTCGGCCAATGTCATGCGTGTGGTCGTCGAGTATTACGCGCAAAGGGGCGGGGACCAAGTCAGGCTACATAGCCAAATGAAGGACTTCCTTGAGCTCAGTCAGGATTTGCAAGGCTTGCATTCCTCTTACGGTTTGGGCGAGCCGCGCTACACGACTGAGGGAAAAATTGATTCTTTGCCTTGGTCTCGTCCGCAGTACGATGGCCCTGCGTTGCGCGCATTGGCGGTGATCCGCTATCTGAAAGACTTTGACGGGACGATTCCTAAGGGCACAAAGACGTTGGCGGTCAAAGTTCTGCGCCGGGATTTGGAATTTGTTGCGGCTATGCATAACGAGCGCGGTTTCGACATTTGGGAAGAATTGAAGGCCGAGAACTACCACACGCGTTTGGTCCAGTATTCCGCACTCATGGACGGCAAGAAATATGTCGAGGGACTGCAAAAGGCCAGTGCGCAACTTCTGCCCAGGCTGAATGACCACTGGGATCCCACAAGATTTTTTCTGCGCTCGCAACTCGCAATTGAAAAAACCGATGGCTATACAAAAAAACAAAGCGATCTGGACTCCGCGGTGGTGCTTGCTGTGATTGAAGGTGATCGTATGACCGGGCCACACTCCGTTGGCGATGATCGTGTGATGGCCACGGTGCATGCTCTGGAAAATCTATTTCTCGAGACCTATGCCTTAAATCAAAATTCAAATTTGGGATTGAGCTATGGCCGCTACCGAGGTGACGTGTATTACGGCGGCAATCCGTGGTTTTTAATCACAGCCTACTACGCTCAATATTATTATCGGTTGGCCCGTCTGCTTTCCGAAAGTGATTTTCAACTTTCCTTGCACAATTTAGAATTCGTGCGCGATCTTGTGCCACAGCAAACGCCTCAACGGCTTAGTGAGGAAGTGATTTGGAACCGGGGCTCTGCACCGCATAATGATTTTATTTTGGCCTGTTTTAAGAAGGCTGACAGAATCTTAGCTCGCCTTCGTTCGGTCACTCCGGCCGATGGTCAACTTTACGAGCAATTTGACAAGCTGAGCGGCAAACCCTTGAGCAGCCGTGGAATTGGCTGGGCGCACTCGGCTTTTATCGCGGCCAGTCTTGAGCGCTCGAGGACTTTAGAAAAAGTGCCCGCGCGCGATCTGCTGAAGGATTGAGCAGCTGTTCAATAGTGAAAATTTGGATTTGGTTCAAGTTTCGTTGACGAGCCGTCAGGCCAAAAGTTTCAATCAAAAGTATGAAACATAGATGGTTCGCTCTAACGGGTTTGGTGGTTCTTGTTGCTTTGGTCGTCGCCCGAAATAGCTCGGTATCGGACCCTGTTCAAGATGAAATTCAACGCACATCTCTTAAGTTCTTCTTGGATCACGCTCATCCGCTCACCGGTATGATCCGCGACAAGGCCGAGAACTTTAAAGACGAAACTGCGGACAACAACGTAGCCTCTATTGCTTCGACGGGTTTTGGTTTGGCGGTCATCAGTCACGCGGCCCTGCAGGGGCAAATTGAAAAAGATTTTGCTAAGGACTACTGCGCGAAGACGGTTCGCTTTATGCGCGACAAAGTGCCGCGCAAGCATGGCTGGTTCTTGCACTGGGTCGATTGGGAAACCGGTGAGCGTGCTTGGAATTCAGAGTATTCGACCATCGATAGCGCCTTATTTTTGGGTGGTGCACTTTACGCAGCTCGCGTTTTTCCGAATACCGAATGCGCGGCGCTGGTCGACCAAGTGTACCGCGAAACGGATTTTATGGCGGCCATGACCGACAGCGGTGCGAAGCCTGAAAAACGATCCATCAATATGGGATATATTGAGGGCCGTGGTTGGATGGACGGCAATTGGGACATGTATGCCGAGCAAAAGCTCTTGATTATTTTGGGCTTAGGGCATCCCACGGCACCTTTGCCTGAGGAAGCCTGGTTGGCCTTCCGCCGCGACAGTCAAGAAACATTGAGCGGTGAGCCTTTAATGGGTTTGAAAGAAGCTTTGTTCGTGCATCAGTATTCCGAGTTGTTTTTGGACTTCCGCAACTTTGGTGACCCCACCGGCGACTTCTGGCGCAACGGCCAAAGAATTTCGGAGTATCACCGTGAAATTGCCGGCAAAGACACCATGTATAAGACTTTAAAAGAAGGTTTCTGGGGCTTTAGTGCCGGCGAATCACCCACGGGTTACACGGTGTATTCGGGATTGAAGTATCGTGGCACCGTTTGCATCGGCTGCACGATTGCGTCCGCGATGTATATGCCCGAGGTTGTGATGAAGGATCTGGCCGCGTGGATGAATTCGCCTTATAAAGACAAAATCTGGGGCCGCTATGGATTCACCGACAGTATTGATCTGGATCAGGATTGGTATGGTAGCCGTGTGTTGGGGATTACAGCCGGGCCGGCCTATATGAGCTTAGCGAACATGAAAGACAGCACGTCATTCTGGAAAGTATTTATGCAAATACCCGAAATCAAAGCGGGAATGGAGAAGGCTAAGACCGCGGGTCTATACAAAGTCAGCAAAGCCATGTAAGGTTTATAAGTTCTATCGGGGGAAAATGATTTGAGCAGGCTGGGGAGCCGTTCGAAATTTAGTCTGTGGGCCATTGTGCACCCAATTCTGATCGCTGCTGCGTTTTCCCCGATGGCTATGGTGTTTGCTACTCCTACGCAAGTGTCGGCAAAAAAGTCCAAAGCTTATCGGCCAAAAATCTTTAAACCTCATGAATTCAAAACTCTTAAGCTTCTGAGCGAAACCATTTTGCGCGATGACGAAATGCCGGGCGTACGCGAAGCCAAGGCCAACGAGTTCATTGATTTTCAGATCACCTTTGACCCCGAAATGCAGGACCGCTTTCGCAAAGGCCTGCTGTGGTTGGATCGCCATTCGCAAAAACTCCACGGCAAAAACTTTATCGCTTTGAAGCCCGCGCAAAGAAAAGACATTATCCAATGTTTAGAGACCAAGGCCATGCATCGACCGGGTGAAGAACAAGGTCGCGAGTTCTATGAACTGGCTCGTCGTTACACCTACATGGGCTTTTACGCTTCGGAAGAAGCCTTACGTATCGCGATTCCAGCGGCGCCGAAGTCGCCAAAGTCCGCGAAGCAGCGTCGCTTGGCGGGTGCGGATGAAGATCAAGTTCTGCCTAAAGAATAAGTCGTCCTTACACTTCATCTTTTCCACACCAAGAACATTCCGGGAACAAAATTAAAACGAGAAGTCGTTTCTAAAATATTCGTTGATCGAAGCGAGAAGATCTTAAAGACCTGGAGCGGTTACAAATTCCGCACAGGTAAGTATGGAACCCAGTATTTTTCGAAAGCATTTAAAGTTTCCGATAAGAATTTGCATCGGTCAGTCGCAGAGGAGTTTGAGAAACTATGTACGGTGCTGGGACCGGAAATAGATCGTGCATTGAAGGAAGCTTTGTCCCAATAGCAATTCGATCTGCAGAGCCTATTCGATGGAGCCACGGTCAGTGTCCGCAAATGCGACGGATAGGCGTGCAAGCGAGGAAAACCGACCATTTTAAGAAGCCCGATTTAAGACATACGGCTTCCTGACGTCTTTGGTTTGCAAGCGGGCTTAAAGCCATTTCGATTCTAGCGAAGACAAAGGCGCAATAGATTTCCAAAATAGACACTTCAGCAACTAGTCCGTTAGCTATAGAAGGATGGACGCGATAACGCGAACCGGATCAGGAAAAAGTTCAGTTTGCT
>JBEIHA010000088.1:0-10691 GCA_040381635.1 Pseudobdellovibrionaceae bacterium | reverse complement strand
CCACCGCACCCACCGGATGAAAGCAAACATTCGCGATTTCGATCATCGCTTCCGACTTCTCAAGCCAAGCCCCGAGCAAAAAATTGGGAACGAAAGGCTGAAAAGCGCAGCACTTGGCGGGCTTTAAACAACCCGCACAGTCCAATTGCGGGGCGCGCAAGCTCGAAGGGCGCGACCCGCGCGCCAAGGTACTATTCAGAAAGGAATTCGAGTAGACTTCGTTCATGCCGGACACCGTGAACTACATAACTCCTGAAGGTTTCAACAAGTTGCAAGAGGAATTTCGCGTCCTTTTCAATGATGAGCGCCCAAAACTCGTGGAAACGGTGGCCTGGGCGGCGGGGAACGGCGACCGCAGCGAAAACGGCGATTACATTTACGGAAAAAAACGTCTTCGCGAAATCGATAAGCGCCTACTCTTCTTACGGGACCGCATCGAAAGTGCGCAAGTCGTCGACCCTAAAACTTTAAGCGGAGAAAAGGTGGTCTTCGGGGCCACCGTCACCATTCAGCAAGAAGAAGGCGGCAAGAAAATCTACCAAATCGTCGGCGAGGACGAAATCGACACGGCGAAAAACCGCATCTCTTGGAAGTCCCCGATCGCCAAAGCCTTGCTCGGAAAATCCGTGGGTGACGAGATCGAAATCGATCGCCCCATCGGCCCGCTCTACGCCGAAATCTTAAAGATCGCCTTTAAATAACCGCCCAAACCTCCCTGTCTAAGGCTCTGACAGCTGTGTGCCGCGATTCCGGCACTGTCTAAGCCATCTCGAAAATACGTGATTAAAGCATTTAGCGCGCCACGCAAACCATAATACTTACAGACACTTAGCTAAACCTCGCTAAGACCTTCGATGGCCCTCCCCTTGCTCTACCTAGCTGTAACCAGGAGAACGCACATGCGTGGCTTAGCTCTAATCTTAGGAATCTTAACGGTATCGATGGTCTGCGGCGAACGGGTTTCCAGCGTTCGCTCACCGGCCTCGGAACGCGAGCCCAGCAGCAGCTACACCTGCCGCTTGATCACGGGATATGGTACCGCCATCGGCAAAGGCAGCAGCAAGCTCAAGGCGAAAGAGGCCGCCATGGAGATTTGTGGCAGCAAATTGATCGACGACTATTACGCCCGCCGCGGCAAAATTGATCCCGATGCGGAGCTTGAATTGGCCTGCATCAACCTTGAATGCTCTTAAAGCCCTGAAGGTCCAAAAGCCGGTTGTCTGCGACCGGCTTCTTCGCTATCGTCGATCGTATGATTTCTAAAGTGCTCGACTTCTTATTTGGAAAATCGCCCGATATTTTCGATGCGAACGGAAACGTATTGCACAAACTACCCCCCGAAAAATGGAAAGCCTGGCGCGATCGTTTCGAGAAAAAGAACGAATACGACTGGCGCCATCACCGCGGCACCGAGAGAAAAATCTCTCCGCCTAAGAAGTCCTAAACAAAAAAACGCTACATTTCGCCGGTCCATAGTCTAGATTTCTTGCTCTAGCTCTGGCGTAAAGTTCCATTTCGGCACTAGACTTTCCTCCATAGCGTTTAAGGAAAGGAATCCACTTATGCTTCGTGCTCTTCTCTTGGGGGCTTTCGCTTTATTTTTAAGCGGTCCCACATCTAAAAGTCAGACTCTGTGCGAGGGCTTCTTGCCCGAAAACGATCTCTATATTTCTGTCACCGAAGCTTCGGGCGGAGGCACAACTCAAGCTGATTTCAATGCGGCACTCGATCAAATCGAAAAGTACTACACACCGATCGTCGCCGCAAAAGGTGGACGCCTGTTGGTGAACCGCGACTGGAATAGCGGCACGGTCAATGCTTCGGCGGAGCGTATCGGCAACACCTACAAGATCAATATGTACGGCGGCCTGGCCAGGCATGCGTCGATGAACAAAGACGGCTTTATGTTGGTCGCCTGCCACGAGATGGGTCACCACATTGGCGGCGCACCGAAGATCGAGAGCTGGTGGGGCGCCAATGACTGGGCGACCAACGAGGGTGGCTCAGACTATTTCGCGTCGCTGCGCTGTTTGCGCCAAATGTTTTTAGAGGCCGACAACGCGGCTTTCGTGCAAGCGGGCGGAATTGATGCCACCCTGCAAACTAAGTGTGAAGAGACTTATGACACTCAAAGCGAAGAAAACCTCTGCATGCGCATCGGCATGGCCGGCATGGTCGGCGCTTCACTCTTCCAATCGATGCGTGAAAACCCGGTGCCTTTGAATTTCGCTACTCCCGACACTCAAGTGGTTTCGCGAACGGCTGACAGCCATCCCGCCCCGCAGTGTCGCTTGGACACCTACTTCCAAGGCGGAATTTGTCGTCACGATATGAATGTGGAATTGAGCGACAGCGACGCCACCACGGGCACGTGCCATGTTTCGACCGGTCAGACCTCGGGTCTTCGCCCGCGCTGCTGGTTTGCTCCTTAATTATTCTTCTGCAGTTTGTTTAATTCGCTCAAAGCCTCAGGCCTTGAGCGAATTCGATGTTCGAGCTGGGCATCGAAAAGCTGTTTGATGATCTCACCCATTTTTTGACCGGGCGATACGCCGAGCTTCACTAAATCTTCACCGGTGACAAAGGGCTTGGGCAAACGACCTTCATCATCCGCGACCTCCAAGTACTCATTCACCCATTTTTTAAGTCGCCCCTCATCAAAAAGCCCCTGTGCCAGCACCACCACTTCGGCGTAAACTTCGCCACCAAAAACACGTGCACGATCGGCCCGCGTAGAACGGGCATCAGAAAAAACCTTGATCGCCTGAAGCTGAGCCTTCACGCGACGTGAAGAATCGCGCGGCGCCTTCCAAGCTTTCAAGCGCGCTTCGGGATCGGTGACGCCTTGCAGATGGCAAATGGCCGCGAACGCGTTTTCCCAGTTCACAAATTTTGGGAAGACCAAGAATTTGTCGATATCCAAACCCGTCAATTCGGGCCAAAAGACTTTTTCTTGTGTCGACTCAAGCAACGCGGCTAAGCCTTTCACTAGAAAATTGGATTCAAGCAAGCGACGAAGTTCATTAAAGATGCGCTCCACCGAGACTTTAGCAATCTCACCGGCGCCGCTTTGAATAGCCAACATCGCCGCGCGCTCCAATTCGAAGCCGAGTTGCCCAACGAAACGCACGGCCCGCAGCATGCGCAGACGATCTTCTTGAAAGCGCGCCTCGGGATCACCCACCGCGCGAAGTAAGCCGCGCGCCAGATCTTCTTGGCCATCGACGAAATCAAGGACCTCCGCTTTGAGCGGATCGTAAAAAAGGGCATTGACGGTGAAATCGCGGCGCTTGGCATCTTCCTCAATATCAGTGAACGAAACGCTGGAAGGATGCCTTCCGTCCAAGTAAGGTCCGTCACTGCGAAAAGTGGTGACCTCAAAATTCTGTCCGTCCATGATCACTACAATCGTGCCGAACGCCTTGCCGACGGCCAGCGTGCGTTCAAATGCTTTTTCCACTTCGTCAGGGGTAGCGCTCGTAGCCAGATCCAAATCTTTGCTAGGCAGACCCAGTAAGCTGTCACGTACGCAGCCACCGGCCAAGACGGTCCTATGCCCCAAGGCCGCCAGACGTAGAACGATCTCGCGTCCTTTAGCGAACTGCGGATGCTTTTCTAAAATTGTGAGCCTTTGACCATCGCCCATGGGACGATTATGCCTTGAGAGTGGACTTTGCCGCTATCGTAAAAAATGAAATGGACGCATCCAGCTTTTCTCACTACGGGCTGACCCCGCTAGAAAAGCCACTTTCGATGGATGTCTACCGGGAATGGATTGCCGAAGGCCATCACGGATCCATGCAATACTTGGCCGACCATGCCGACATTAAGGCCGAACCTCGCAGGCTTGCGCCGCGCGCGGTTTCGGCATTGGTGGTGGCTAAATCTTACTTCCCACACCCGTACTCGACCGAAGAATCTAGAATCCCTTCCTTGCGAACCGCACTTTATGCCCAAGGCGAAGATTATCATTTTCGTTTTAAGGCGGAACTCGAAGCCGTGGCCGAAAAACTACGTGCTCGGTTTACGGAAGATGAATTCTTATGTTTCACGGACTCTGCACCCATTTTAGAGCGTGACTTGGCCTACCGCGCGGGCCTGGGCTGGATCGGAAAGAACACCTGCCTGATTCATCCGGATAAAGGCAGTTTGTTTTTTATCGGTCAGATTTTGACCTCGCGAAGCACGACTCAAGAAAATACCCCGATCAAAGATTTCTGCGGAACCTGTGACCGCTGCATTCGCGCCTGCCCGACGGGGGCAATCGTCGAGCCGCGAAAGCTCGTTGCCACGAAATGCATTGCCTACTGGACGATCGAAGCGCCAACTGCGGCGCCCGTAGGCCTGAGAACAAAATTTGGCGACTGGTTCTTCGGCTGCGACATCTGCCAAACCGTTTGTCCGTGGAACGAAAAAGCTTACGGCAAAGATCTATTGCGATCACTAAGTCGTGAACAAGCTCCCCCAGACAGTGAAGACTTGAAGTGGATTCTCAACAGCTCGAACAACGAGTTGGCGAGAGCCTTTCAGCGCTCACCACTGATTCGCGCGCGAGCTCGAGGCTTAAAGCGAAATGCGATTCAAATCATCGGTCAGCTCAAAATCTTAGATCTAAGGCCTGAAGTGGAGAGCCACTTAGACGACCCGCATCTAGGCGAGATTGCAAGCTGGGCTCTCACTCAGTTAACCTAGCTTAATGACGGATTCAGACTTTCAAAGTATTCGCGTAACCACTTTGCGCGGCGATATCAAAATACCCTTCGATGTTTACGTCCGCATCGCGGGCAAATACATCCATTACTGCCGCGCCGGCGAATCTTTCTAGGGCAAACGCTGAGAGAAACTGCGCGCGAAAAAGCTGAAGACGGTTTTCATCAAGCCGGATGACAGCATCCCCTACGAGCAATATTTAGAACAGAGCATTGACTCGGCTTACGACACCAAGTCCACCAAGACTCTTGAAGTGCGAGCCGAAGTGATACAAGGCTTTCAACAAGCCGCGACCGAAGAATATATGGAAAATCCGACGTCTGAGTCAGGTTACAATCACGTCCGCAGCTCGGTCCAAAGATTCGTCGAATTTCTAACGAAAAAACCACTGGCGGCTTTGCCGATTTTAAAAATGGCAAACATCGACGCCAGCATCACTCACCATAGCCTGAACGTGGCCACGCTCACCATGCTGATGGCCGCTAATTCCCAGTTCAAGGACTCGAGTAAGCTGCATTTGTTGGGGCTCGGCTGTATGCTGCATGACATTGATCATTTTACTACTGGTACCGATATCACGCGACCCTTGTCCACACTTTCCAGAGATGAATTGGCGCTCTACCGCGAGCACCCCACTCGCGGTGCGAATCGCATGCAAGGCGTGACTTTTATAGATCAAATCGTCACCAACGTGATTACGCAACATGAAGAATGTTCCGATGGCACGGGGTATCCCAAGGGCTTAATAGATAAGCAAATCGAACCCGTGGTTCTTTTGGCCGCGACGGCAAATGCTTACGATCGCCTGGTAAGCTTTCAGAAAATGCCACCGAGAGAAGCACTAAAAACATTGATGATTGAAAAACTCGGCCAATTGCCTTTAAATCATTTGCAGAATTTGAACGGAATACTAAAGAATCTGGATCTGCTCTAAGGTATTTAATCGTTCCCGAAATAATGATTCGCGCGAACCAATCGCTGCGCCAACAAGCGAGTCATATCCCGCTTAAGAATTAAATCGTCGGCCAGATGCCCGATCAAACCCATCGGCACTTGGTAGTCCACAAGATCGGTGACCAGCGTGCCGTTTTCACCATGTTCATCAAATTTGATTGTGTGGTTCCACGACGCGAACACGCCTTCGCTTTGTCGGTAGCTCAGCCGCGAGCCACGCAAGATGTCTTCGATGCGAAAGCGGATACTTTGGCTGAGTCCGAAGCGGCTCATCATAAAGTGAACTTCATTCCCACGTTTTAGGGCCACGTCGGGCGACACCACCTGAACGCTCACCGCAGGTCTAAGCAACGAGGGCAGGTTATTGGGGTCTGTCAGGAAGTCGAACACTTCGAGCCGGGGGGCCGATATCAATTGGGAAATCTGAAGATGCGCCATGAATCTGAAATGACTCAAATCCTTGCTTTTGTCACTGAAATTGGTGACCTTAGTGGCTCGTATGCCACCCATTCAACCGGTCGAACCCACCTCATTCTTTACCCGCGCAAAGGATCCCACTGATCCCCGCCTGGCCGAATTGTGCAAACCGATCAGCGATGAAACCGAAGGCGGCGTCGCTATTCTGGGCTATCCCGACGACGAAGGAATCCTCTTGAATGGTGGACGCTCGGGCGCGGCTCTTGGACCCGCGGAAATCCGGCGCTGGCTTTACCGCATGACTCCCCACGCACGTCGCCCGTTAAAGGCGTTTTGGGATTTAGGCGACTGGGACAATTCGCTTCCGCTAAACCAGCGCCATGAAACCGCTCGCGCCAAAACAAGCGAAGTCCTACGGGCGGGACGACAACTCTTAAGCTTTGGCGGGGGTAACGATTATGCCTACGCCGACGGAATGGGGTTTTTAGATCAGAAATTTGCAACCAAACCTTTGATCATCAATATCGATGCACATCTGGACGTGCGCGATCTCTCGCGCGGCCTGACCAGTGGCACTCCTTTTTTTCGTTTACTTGAATCCGGCGTGCCCTTTGATTTTCTTGAGGTCGGCATTCAAGGCCAATGCAATTCGCAGGCGCATTGGGATTACGTGGAAAGCAAAGGCGCTAGAGTTATTTCATTGGACGAAATCAGTGATTCCGGATTGTCCTTAAGCGAATGCCTGGTGCAAACTGCGGGCGATTGGCTTCTCAAACCCCGCCCCACTTTTCTTGCCGTCGACATGGACGCCTTTGCGTGGCCATTTGCTCAAGGGACAAGTGCGGCGTGGCCCTTAGGACTTGATCCCACGCAATTCAGCGTTTGCGCTCAATTACTTTACAAACGCCTCGACGTGCGCGCCTTAGGGATCTACGAAGTTTCTCCGCCGCTCGATCAAGGCGGCGGTACGGCACGCTTGGCGGCGCAATTCGCACACGGGTTTCTTCATCATGTTTGAGGATCTGAATTTTCCCTTAAGCCTTGGAAGCGACAATCATTCCGGGGTCCATCCGCGCGTGATGGAAGCCTTATTCCAAGCCAACCGCGGCCATGCCCACGCGTACGGTATGGACGAGCTTTGCTTAGCCACGGCGAAAGAATTTAAGCGCGTTTTCGGCGCGGACGTCGACGCCCATTATGTTTTTACCGGCACGGCGGCCAACGTCTTGTGCATGAGTCCCTTCTTAAAGAGTTTCGAAGCCGTGATTTGTTCAAGCGAAGCCCACCTCCACGTTGACGAATGTGGGGCGCCCGAAAAATTTTGGGGCGCGAAGCTTTGGACTCTTCCCACTCATGACGGAAAAATCACACCCGCACAATGTGCCGAAGTCCTAAGCCGCGGTGGCGATCAACATTTTTCCCAACCCCGCGCAGTCTCGCTGACCCAGCCCACCGAATCGGGAGTTTGCTATTCATTGGCCGAGTTACGGGAATGGCGTGAATTCACATCAGCTAAAAATCTTATGTTGCACTTAGATGGGGCTCGGCTAGTCAACGCGGCGGCCTTCCTAAAAGTGTCGTTAAAGGAAATGACGGCCGACATCGGCGTGGACGCAGTTTCATTCGGTGGGACCAAGAACGGCCTGATGGGCGCCGAAGTCTGTCTTTTGTTTTCGAAGACGGCGAAAGAGAACTTCAAATTCTACCGCAAGCAGGCAATGCAGCTGTCCAGCAAAACTCGATTTTTAGCCGCCCAGTTTCACGCTTTCCTCAAGGACGACCTGTGGCTTGAAATCGCAAAGCACTCCACTTCCCACGCGCGGACCCTAAGCGAAGCGTTACGAGAGTTTGAAGAGATCCGCTTAGCGCATCCCGTGCAAAGCAACGCGCTTTTCGTGCAATTGCCTAAAACTTGGATCGCACCCTTAAAGAAGAAATTTTTCTTTTACGTTTGGCCAGGCCCAGAAAATCTTTGCCGCTGGATGATCAGTTTCGATTGGACTGAAGACATCAGTCGCCGTTTGATTGAAGAAATTCGCGAGGTAAAAAAATGTTTTCCGGTAAAATGAATTATCACGACTACCTTCAGATCGATAAGTTATTGAGCGCGCAAAAGCTCGAAAGCGACGTCCAGGGCAAACACGCCCATGACGAAATGCTTTTCATTGTCGTTCACCAAGTTTACGAACTTTGGTTCAAGCAGATTCTGACCGAAATCGAATCCGTAATCACCATCTTCAGCCAATCCAAGGTCGACGAAAAACATATGGACCTGATCGTGGCGCGCCTGCAGCGCGTGGTCACCATTCAGCGACTGCTGATCGAGCAAATCGGCGTGATGGAAACGATGACTCCACTCGATTTTTTAGAATTTCGCGACCTGCTGATCCCGGCCAGTGGCTTTCAAAGCTTTCAGTTCCGTAAACTTGAAACCAAACTCGGACTTGAGCGCGACGGAAGACTAAAGTACAACGCCGCCGAATTCGATCAATCGTTAAAACCCGATCAGCGCCCCGCCATAGCCGCAGTGGAAAAGGAAGCCAGCCTCTTCACTTGCGTTGAGCGCTGGTTAGAGCGCACTCCTTTTTTGAAAATGCCAGGTTTCGACTTTTGGGCCACCTACAAAGCGACCGTCGAAAAAACCCTGCATTCGGATCTGAAGATCATTCAAAACAATCCCAGCCTTGCCCCCGAAGCGCGCCAGCGCAACGAGACGATCGTCAATCAAACGCTCACAAGCTTCGGCAAACTCTTTAACGAAGAACAGTACACCGAAGCCCGGGCCAACGGGGAATGGCGCATGTCGTACACCTCGATTCACGCGGCCCTCTTGATTCAGCTCTACCGCGATCAACCCGCCCTGCAATTGCCCTTTCGCTTGCTCACTGCCCTTCAGGATATGGATGAAGGCTTCACCAGCTGGCGCCAACGCCATGCCTTGATGGCCAAGCGAATGCTTGGCGCCAAGGTCGGCACCGGTGGATCCAGCGGCGCACAGTATTTGAAAGACGCCGCCGACAAGCACAAAGTTTTCACGGATCTGTTCCAATTGACGACATTTTTTGTGCCCAGATCAAAACTTCCGAAATTGCCTAAGGCAGTGGAGCGAGAGTTGGGATTTAAATTCGCGCAGAGCGATTCTTAAACTAGATCATCCAGCGCGGAGACATGCGGCACCAACACGGCCCGCACGGGCGAAGCATCGCCGTCTTCGATCGGTAGCGGCAGCGCGATCAGCGTGTAGATGCCCTCGGGCACATTTTGCAGCAGCAAACCTTCCAGCACGGCCAAATCTCTTTTCCTTAAGATCTGATGGGCCTCGAGAGCTTTTGAATCCTCGGGATCAACCGACGGCGTGTCGATGCCCACGAGGCTGACCTTTTGATCACTCAACCATTCCAAAAGCTCGGGACTAAAAGATGAAAAATCCGAATTCCATTTTTCAGGATCCGGAAAAGTCTGAGTGTCGATCAGCACCCGCGGCGCGAGAATGGCTTGCTGAATATGCTCCACACGCACCCGCTCGCGAGGCTTAAGGCCTTGCACACGGATCACCTGGGCTTTGCCTAAATATCGGGTGACCGCACGCTCGCTGATCCCTTGACCATCGACATGGTAGTGACTTGGGGCGTCGGCATGAGCGCCCAAATGAACGGTGGAAATGATTCGCGAAAGCTCTAAGTTCGCGCCCGTCTTCATCGACAGCGCCACTTCCCTGCGAAACGCCTGATCACCGGGAAAAACTCCCAGCCTCGGCGAAATCTTAGGGGTGAGATCATAAATCTTTGTTTTCATTTGCCTGCCCCATCCTTTAGACTGCACGCATGTCACTACAGAGTGTGCGCGGCACCCACGACCTGCTCCCCGAAGTGCAGGCCAAGCATAACATGATCACTGATACGGCACGACGCTTAAGTGAACGCTTTGGCTTTCAAGAAATGTCGACGCCCATCTTCGAATTTTCGGATGTCTTTAAACGAACGCTCGGCGAAGCGTCGGACATCGTCAACAAAGAGATGTACACCTTTGCCGACCGCAACGGCGAAGAGCTGACCCTTCGACCCGAAGGCACAGCCGGCATCGCCCGTAGCTTTATTTCCGAAGGCTTAAGTCAGCGCACTCCATTTAAAATTTTCTACAATGGCCCCATGTTTCGCTACGAGCGACCACAAAAAGGTCGCCAAAGACAGTTCCACCAATTCGGAGTCGAACTTATGGGCACGGCCTCGCCCTTCGCGGATGTGGAATGCCTAGCCTTGGCCTACGAAATTTTAAAGGGCTTAAAAGTTGACGGCGTTTCCCAGCTCGAAATCAATTCGATCGGCGACGAAGAAAGCCGAGCGGCTTACCTAAAAGCGCTGGTTGAATATCTGGAAGCCAAGAAAACTTCGCTATCCCCCGACAGCCAAAAACGTTTAACTATCAATCCTATGCGCCTTCGCGATTCGAAAGATACGGGCGACCAAACCCTGCTGACGAATGCACCCGTGATTTCGGACTTTTATAACGCGGTCTCAAAGGAATTCTTTGACGCCGTGACCGCCTCTTTAAGTGACTTTGGAATCCCCGATAAACTAAATCCATTTTTAGTGCGTGGCCTTGATTACTAT
>JBEIHA010000087.1:0-10692 GCA_040381635.1 Pseudobdellovibrionaceae bacterium | reverse complement strand
TGTTGGTGGATACGGCTGAACTCGCCTTTCAGAAAATTCCACCGAGTGTTTTCACCCGTCCGAAAATTCCCTTGATCGACGGACGTGGCTATATCTGGCAACCGCACTCTACGGATATCCAAGAGCTCTACCATTACACATTAGGTCACCAAGTGGTCGAACCTTACGACTTCACGCGCGCAGTGACGGTCGCCTTGAAAGAATTCTCGCCGGATCATTTGGTTTTACTTGGCCCGGGCAGCTCGCTGGGTGGATCGGTGGGACAGATTTTGATCGAAAACGATTGGCTGGGATTAAAGACCAAACAAGACTTCACCAATCGCCAAGCCGAAAACCCCTTTGTCGTCGCCATGGGCCGCCCAGATCAACGCGGGCTAGTCGACCGGCTTTTCGATCAAAAGTAATTCGCAACGGCCGTGCATTTCGTATTCACTCTCCAGGCGAACTTCTTTGCCCGGAGGATGAAAGTTACCTTCGGCCTCAAACCAAGCGGCCGTGTCGGCGACGCGAAACCAGGCATGGCCTGGCGCGGGCGGGGGCAAGCGAACATTTTGTTTATATAATTCCGCATTGGTAGCGACAAAGATCGATCGAACCGGACCTTCACTCTTAAATTCGGTAGCGTCCAAGCGATAGGCCAAGAATCCCCCGGTGTAGTCAAAGAATTTCAAAGGCAGCTCTTGTCCGTCGGCGGAATACCAAGTCACGTCCTTAAGACCATTCAAATTTTGATCGACACCACTATAATACTCAGCCGGACGAAGCGCCGGATTCTCAGATCGGAACTTCAAAAGAAATTGGACGAAGTTATGAAGCCTGACGTTTTCACGTAGAGTGTCCCACTGCAAATAATTAGCGACGCTGTCCAAATTCCACGGATTGTTGTTCCCGCGAAGGGTACGGTAGAATTCGTCGCCGCCGTTGATGTGCGGCGTGCCCGCAGACAAAAGCAAAGTCATCAAGGCCGTGCGTGTGATCTGCCTTTGGATCACCGGATCGCCACCATGATCCCACGAACGATTGTGATTTTCGCCGCCGTCGGACGGACCGTAAGGCCAGGGTTGATTGTTGTTCTTGTCGTTGTAAGAAAACAAATCGCGCGCAGTAAACCCATCGTGCGAAGTTAAGATGTTCACCGAGTTCCAAGGCTTGCGGCCGTTCGCCTGAAATATCGACGACGATCCCGAAATCGCACTGGCCATACCACCAATCGTCACGGGCTCATATCCGCGCTTATTGTAAAACGAGCGCACGGGATCGCGAAAGCCTTGCGCATTCCACTCGGACCAGCCAATGGGAAAACGGCCTTGCACAAAAGTGCCGTCACCGACGCCCCAGGATTCGGCGATCAGATCCACGCCCGCGCCGCCACCGGCGGGACGAGCGGGCAATTCTTGCACAGCGCGTTTCAGCACTCCACGCGGGTCGTCGGGTGCGAAGTGAAAGCGTCCGTTCTGCGGGACATTGCCAATGACGGGTGCCAGATCAAAACGAAAGCCATCGACCCCCATCACGTCCTTCCAATAAGTCAGGGAGTCCATAATAAATTGGCGCACGGGCTCGCGGAAAGTGGCGAAGTTGTGCCCGCAACCCGTGTTGTCCATGTACATATCTTTTTTGGCATTGAGTTCGTAGTAAACCGCGTTGTCGATGCCGCGAAAAGAATAGATCGAGCTATGCGCGGGCAGATCTTTGTTCGCGCCGCCTTCGCCGGTATGATTGTAGACGACGTCGATGATCACTTTGATTCCGTGTCGATGAAATTCTTCGACCATGGCGCGGAATTCGGCCGTCGGCCCCCCGGGCGATTGATCGAAAGCATAGCTACGCTCCGGCGCGAAATAGCCCAAGGTCATATAGCCCCAGTAATTGGGGTTGTTGCGCTCGGATACTTTCTGATGCACCGGCAAAAATTCTACCGCCGTCACACCAAGTTCTTTGAGGTAAGCCGCTTTCATTCCGGCGGCCTTATATGTTCCGCGCAGATGCGCCGGGATGTAAGGATCGCTTTTGGTAAAGCCCTTCACGTGCACTTCGTAGATCACGTCGTCTTTGAACGCTCGGGTGGGTTTAGACGCAGCAAACGGTCGCAACGTTTTCTCGGTGATCACACCCTTCGGGGCCGAGCGCGCGCTGTCGCGGGTGCGGTGAAGTGGCCCTGTCTCAAAGATGGTCATGTCCACGACCTGATCCATCCCGTGACTGATTTCTAAAGCGTACGGATCTAAGGAAAGTTTGTTCGGATTGAAGCGGTGACCGTCCCGGTCCACGTCGGTGATAAATCCCACGTCGGTGCCCGGGCGCCAAGCCGGATCGTAAGGCCAATTCGGTCCCCACACGCGATATCCATAGTATAGGGTGGCGTCTTTCAACTTAAGATCGACAAGCTCTTGATCACTGATGTCCGTACGCCAAACATCAGACGCGGGGTCGCGCTTGAGTTCGAAACATTTCAAGGCGTCCTGATTTTGAATGTCGCGAAAAAGGCAGACCTCCATGCGGGTGGCATTGTGCGAAAACAAACGGAACTGCAAACCCGTGTTCGTGAGGCAAGCTCCGAGAACAAGACACAATCCTGAAATGGCCGTCGTCATTACCGATTACTTAACCAAGCCGACGGGAGAGAGCAAGTTCTCAGGTAATGCTTACAATGATTTTGAAGGTTCCAAAAGCGAACCACGGGGAGATCAGCCACGCCAAAGGGCGAAATTCCTCTGGTCCAAATCTAAAGGCTTTTTAAAGCCGCTCTAGGCGCGGCACTCTGGTTGCTCATATCGAAAGCAACGCAAACCGACCCCGGAGGTCCTAGTCTATGAAAAAAATCCTGCTGATCACCGCCCTGTCCCTGATCGCCGTTGCGTGCGGTAAAGACGACAAGAATCCATTCACCAACGCAAAAGAAGCCATTGACGACAAACCGCTTCGAAGGTTCGAACATCACCCGCACCACGGTTTTATTCGCTAACTTGAATTGTGACGGCGAAGCTTTCCGCTACACGGAAACCGGCACGTTCAACGTCACCAAGAACCAGCGCACCAATGATGGAGCCTATTTCATCGACATCAATTACAAAAAGTTGATGGTCAGCATCACGACCGACGTCGGTGCAGTATCCGCGAACGCAATCAAAGTTTGCGGCATTCAAGACTGGGCCGTGAAACAAGAACGCGAAGTCACCGCCCAAGCCAAAGATGTGACTTGCTACGGAACGGTTGTTCCCCGCGTGAACAATAACGTCTATCGTTTGGATGCCGGAAAAATCCTAATGCTTGGCACGCAGTCGTTAGAAAACGGCGCCGCTCGCCCGGCCTCGTTGTCCAACCAGAAGTACACAGCTAAATAGTTACAAGGAAGATCCGCCGAAACGCGGGCCTTCTTTTATTTTGAAGGCAGCGTTAACACAACAGAGCGAAACTTATCGGCCGCTAAAAAGTCCGACCAAAAAACTTCCACCTTACTCCCCACCGTTGCCGCAAAAAGCCGGCGCGTGCTTGAAGCCGTAAAGCAGCTCGACTCCTGACTAAAACTTTGTTCGTGAACTCGGCCTGATTTGGAAACGGACTTTGTGTCCAGATCGACCAACGTGATCTGCGTCTGTCCGTGTTCCATCACCGCAACAAAACGGTTCGGATTCAGAACGGCAGAACCCAAGACGGCTCCCGAAAGATGAAACTCCCCGCTTTGCACGGATGTCACTCGGCCCGGGGCACCTTCAGTCACGTAGACTTGTCGATCTAGGTCGTAGGTCGAAATCGCCTCGCCCGGTAGCTTGGGCTCAGGAAGTGCGTTGACCATCGGCAGATCGAAGGCGTGGTTCTTGACCTTGCCCTGGTACATGCCCTGCGCTAGCGCCCACTTCGCGCCGAATTGCACACCCAAAACTTTATCGAAGCTAGGGGTGATTTCCACCTGCCGACCTTCGCGCATGCTGATCAACATCAATCGATTTTTTCCGAAGCTGACGCTCATCCAGGTGAAGTCCGGACTGGTGAACGACGGGAAGTGGATGTTCTTCGCATCCTCAGAAATCTTAAGGCCCCAGATCACGGTGCCGATGGGGATTTCGATACGCTGCAGAAGTCGGGTGTCACGGTTGTAAACGATGATCTGATTGGGGGTCGAGGTGAACGAGGCAAACTGATTCGAACCCCCGCCCGCACCGTAGCGGTAGGATGAATCCGAAAAACGCAAAATCACGTTGCGGTCAGGATCGAAATACATATCGGCATCGGGACCAATTTGCAGTTCAGGCCACTGGCGCGTTTGAATTCGGCTGGCGTACGAATCGAAGCGGCCAGAGCGCAGATCCACGATATGTCCGTAGCCATCGTTGGTCACCAGCAAAAGCCGAGTTTCGTCGAGCGAGATTTTGCAGGCGCGTACCCAGACTCCCAGTTCACCGGGAGTCGAAGATAATTTCATCGCCGCCGGGGCGGCTGTGCTCGCCACCGACGCAGGCTCAGGAGGGGTCGCCCGCGGATTGGTTAAACTTGCCGCCTGAAATATCAAAGGACTACCGGCACTTCGCTTTAGGTAAAGCGTCGCGGCCACGGGTAAAATCATAATGGCGATGAACCAGGCGGCGGGCCGCGGACCAAACACACCATCCATCGCGGCTGAGAGATAAACCTTGATGGATTTTAATGCGAAAACAAGAACCACGACGACCGCGAAGACAAATCTTTCGATCGGCCACTGACCATAGAGAAAAAGCACGGTCACGGGAACCGAGACGATCCAAATCCCCAGGGCCGCCGCCCGAGCCCAACGCTGCCGAGCAAGCAAACCGATCGCGACGATCCCTAAAAATAGTCCTAAAAACAGTAATGGGTTTTGAAGATCTTCGGGGCGAGAGGGCATGCCCAACTTCAATTGAGAATAAATAAGCCAAAATCCACTGGCCAAGATCATCGCGACACTCAGTAAAAACCATAATCCCATAAGCTCATTATGAGACGTTTTCCCAGAACGGATCAAGCGCAAGAAAACAATATGGGACAGCCGCGCGGACTATTAAGATAAGGAATGACACATTTCAAGAAGCGATTGTCCCTCATCGTGCTTGCGTCTGTATTGCTAGTCGCTTACCAAAACTGCGGTCGGTCGAAATCCAAGTACACGGTCCTTAACAGCTTCACTAATCTTATCACCAACGCCGGATTCGAACGCGGCACCATTGGTTTCAATCAAACCGCGGGCCCCGGAAGCGTCGAAGCTCTGCCGGACGCCAAACATGACGGCGTTTTGGGTTTACGCTTGAATAGAGCCACCGTTGAACCTGAATCTTTGCCGTCGCTAGACCCCAAGAAAGTCTACATGATCAGTTTCTGGGCGCGCGCCGTCGTACTTGATCCCGCGAGTGCCGTTGAGCCTTATCCGTTTATGCAAGTGGACACGGGCTTCGTTAGCGTCACCACTCCGGGAGTTTATGTCCCTGAAACCGTCAACAAAATCAAAATCAGATCCACCGAATGGGAACGCTACGAGTACTTTGTCGAACCCGGTGAACTCAGCGGGCACTATTGGAGGTTGTTTATGGCTCTGTCGGCCTCGGACGATTCAAACAATGTGGTCGACTTCGACGAACTGGCGCTTGAAGAGATCCAGTTCGAACCTTAACGTCCAGTCGAGTCCAGGCAAGTTTTTCGAATCTCTAACCGATACACTCAACATGGAACATTCAAAAAAAGAGATCGACCGGTTGATCACTGACTTCAAGTTAACCGAAGCCCGTCATAAGTTGATGAGCATCGACATTGAAGCCATCCCCCCAAATGAGCGATCCGAATACGCTCAGCTGTGCCGGCGTGCGGGTCTCTTTCGCTTGTCTCTGAAATTCGCGCATGAATTGATTCACGAAAGCAAAAACGCGACCCAAGCTGACCTGCTGGAATACGCTTACGGCTTGCGCCGCGTGGGTTTGGTGAGCGAATCTTTGCGTTTGCTCGACCGCCGCATGCCGCCCTCGGCGAAGACCTCTTTGCAAAAAGCCTTTTGTCATATTCAACGCTGGGATTATGGCGCGGCCGCAGGCCTTTTGCTCTTAGCTTTAGAACAACACCCAAACGAAAACGACTCCCGCACGGCCCGTGTGAACTTAGCCGCAAGCCTCGTGGTTTTGGGTGAATACGACGCCGCGGCGAAATGGCTTTCTCAGTTAGAACCCGAATGCCGTCAGCACTCTTTCCACCACTATTTGAATTGTCGCGAAATTCGCGCGCAGATTCAGGTGCTGCGTGGCGACCTCACGGGCGCAAAAACCATTTTGAATGATTCAATTATTTCGGTCGGCGTGGGCGAAGGTCCCGCGAAGCTGTTACTGAAGAAATGGCAGCACATTATCGCCGTAGCCCAAGGTCCGCGCGAAGAGGCACGCCGCGCGATGGCCGATTTCAAACAGCAAGTCCGCGCCGCGGGTCACTGGGAATCCCTACGCAGTATTGATTGGGAATTGGCGCGCGTGACCAACGATCAAGAACTTGCGGCGAAAGTTTATTTTGGAACGCCCTTCCCTGCTTTTCGTCAGCAAATTTTATCGAGTCCGTTTGGTAAAAACATGCCCGATCATATCTTGCGCACCGACTCCCGCTGGAGTGGTCAAAAGCCCAAATTGATCAATGGTCTGACCGGCCAGAACATGCCATTTAAATTTGGTAGTCTGCCTTATCGCACGGCCCTTTTGATGCTTTCGGACAATTACCAGCCGTGGACGTTCTATCGCCTCTTCGACGGACTTTTCGGTGACGAAACTTTCAATCCCTTCTCGTCACCCAATCGCATTAATCAAATCTGTGACCGCATCAAAACCGAACTGAAAAAAGACAAGATTCCGCTGGAGCTGCGCAGCTCGGGTCAGGGCTTCCGCTTACGTCCCCGTGACGAAGGGGCGGTCATCGTGTTCGACGAAATGCGCTTTCTTTCGGTTGAAGCGATGGTCCTTTGCTTGTTGAAAATTAGATTCAAGGACCAAGCCTTCAAGCTTAAAGATCTGAACGGATTGACGCCTTTAAGTGCCACGCAAAATTCTCGTGCGGTACGGATGCTGGTGCAAGAAAATGCATTGGAAACCATCTCGGGCGATAGCAAGATCCACCGCTACAAGGTTAAGGCCTCTTAGCCACGCGTGAAGTGGCCCGTACAACTAGACAGTGAGGCATGCCTACTGCAATATCCTGAACAGGAGATTCGATGAAAACAGCCCTATCAGCCCTTATCGCCACTTTGACCTTCCTCTCTCTACAAGGATGCAATTCCATGGATAAAAATCTTCCCCCACAGCCCACCGTGGAACGGGTCGAACTTCCCCGTTTTATGGGCAAATGGTACGTGATCGCCAGCATTCCCACCAGTTTCGAAAAAGGTGCGTTCAATGCCACTGAAATTTACACTTGGGTTGAGAGCAAAAAGCGCATCGACATCGATTTTAAATTCAATAAAGATAGTTTCGACGGCAAGGTAAAATCCATTCCACAAACAGCCTGGGTTTATAATGAAAAGACGAACTCCGAATGGCGCGTCCGTCCTTTTTGGCCTTTGAGCTTTGCTTATTTAATCGTGGATTTGGCTAGCGATTACTCGGACACCATCATCGGCGTGCCCAGCCGCAACTACGTTTGGATCATGGCCCGCGAACCGCAGATCAGCGATAAGCGCTACGATGAGCTGGTCGCGAAGGTGAAAGCGTTTGGATATGACTTAAGCAAACTGCAGCGGGTGCCGCAGCAGCCTTTGCCTCGGAATTAGTACCCCCCCGTACCGGCCCCCGCATCTTCTGGACCCTCACACGAACCGCCACCTATAAGCGGCGATTCGTATGAGGGGTCGGAGCACCCAGTTTCAACTGCTACCCTTTAACGCCACACCTTGACCATGGGCCAGACCACCAACCGGGGAACTTCACATTTGTCTAACAGTGATTAAACTAGAGCAATGACAAGTCTCGCAAATGTTCAGGTTTTGGTGGTGGACGACAACGAGGGTTTACTTGAGGCGTACGCCGGTCTCCTCAAAACATTGGGCTTTTCAGTGGCGACGGCCGTAAACGGACAGCTGGCCTGGGAGCAGATTCAGGTCAGAGATTTTGACATCGTCTTTACAGATATACGCATGCCCGCTTTAGATGGCATTGAGTTGCTGAAGAAAATTCGTGGGCGCTCCAAAATCTTGCCCTGCGTGCTAATGACTTCGGGCTTTACCGACTACCCGGCTGACATTCTTTTTCATTTAGGAGGGAGCGGCTTTCTGGCAAAACCTGTCGGAGCGGCAACAATAAAGGATGCACTACAAAAAGCACTCACGAAACCGGAAGACCTACTTAAAATCCCGGCCAAAATGATTGCGACCGACAATATAAATAGAAATTTTAAATCATTTAAAACGCTGATCGAATCTGGCGAGGTTCGGTTCGGCAACGGCGGGTTTGCAATCCGACAAACCAATCCGTCAGCCAGAGTGCAATCGGCCGTCAATTTCAAATTCACTTTCGATGAACCGTGTTCGATCGGAACGATTGAGGGTACGGGGTTGGTACAATGGGTTCATCTCGTGGATTCGAGCGAAAGAAAAAAAGGCGCTGGCGTAGAGTTCAAACATTTATCAGACGGTTGCAGAGACGAGCTATGCGCCTGGATTCGCAAACAGCAGTTCGAGTCCTTTATCCCTATTCAGTGAGTCTGTAACCACGATCACCAGAATTTTGGGGTCCTTAAATGGTGCCCGCCGCCCGAGAGTAGAAGAACCACTGACCTGGGCGGAGACCTACCCTATTCAGTGGCGGGAGCCAAGGGTTGATCTTGCGGAGTTGGCAAAGTTGCGCTGGATTGAAGGATGGTCTCGGAAAGAACTGGCTGCTTATTTTGGTAGAACAGAAGTGGCCATTCAGAACTATGTCCAACTGATAAAACGCAGAAGATATTGACACTATGTATATAGTGCTGGTATAGTGTCTTATGGCTCAATGGGAATTCGTTGAATGGCTATTATTTTGGATTATGGAGACTTCCCATTTTGAATTTGAGTGGGATAAGGGCAATCAATCCAAAAGTGCCACTAAACACAAAATATCCATTGAAGAGGTCGAAGCCGTATTCCGTTCTGGATTGGCACTGCCGCTCGGCATTTAAATCAGCCCAGCTGTCAGTGAACAAAGGCTCGGGTTGGTTGGACCAAATTTGAATGGTCGATTGCTTCAAGTCGCCTTTGTCCTTCGAGAAGGAAGGGTACGAGTAATTAGCGCGAGACCTGCGCATAAAAAGGAGAGAAAACAATATGAAGAAGTCCTACGCAAAATCTCTGAAAGAGTATGACGCTCCATTTGAGCTGGATTCCAAAAAGATTCTGGCGGCTATGAAACGCTACAAAGACTCACGCAAAAAGCCTACTAGCGTTGCCCTTGACGAGACGACAATCCAGGAATTGAAAGTAGTTGCTGAGAAACAAGGAATTCCATATCAAGTCCTTATCAGGGTCTTTATCCTCGATGGATTGGATAGACTAAAAAAGGTTTCATAAGGAATAGAAGTGAGCAATGAGGTTCTAAAAAAACCTAAGCCGACGGAAATGTGTCCTCCTGGCTATCATGTCGTCCAGGGGCACGAGCGGACTTGTCATTCGGGAACGACAACATGGGTTGACGCCCACGTTCGGAAAAATAGAGGGAAAATCAGGCCAGGCCTTCTTAAGGAAAATATTTTTCATTTATTTTGGAACTCAAAGAAAAAATATAAATCACTGAATCCAATAGCTGGATTTTCAGATAAGGGATCAGCATTTGATGCTGCAATCCAGTTTTGGCTGGAGTACTGGAAATCAGATGGAGTTTCATTTCCTGATGATCTTGACCCGCTGATGGTTAAGGCCATGATCGCTGTTGAATCAGGTTTTGGACCGAAAAAGAAAGCAAAAACAAGTACCGCTGAAGGGCTGATGCAGGTGACTGATCAATCTATGCGTGTCCTTGGTGGACATCCCAATAAGAAAAAATGGATCGAGGCCAAGGACCATCTAATTCACATTGAAAAAGCAGATAAATTAGATCCACTGATAAATATAGCGATGGGCACACGGCTACTTGGACATAAATATTCTCAGATCCCAAAGAGCTGGGATAAGAATGCCAAGAACGCAATCAGAAGCTATTATTCTCGGGGAAAGGGAGGGGAAGAATATGCGGTTAAAGTTATGGGACTCTATGAGAAGTCGAAGAAAAAATAATTTTTTAGTGATCCTGATTACTCTCCTATGGGTTTTTGCCGCGAACGCTGGTGATCCACCGATTGATCGCGATTTTCTCACCCTGCCCGATGGAAAGTGGTTATGGCTGGAAAAGACCGGATGGGAAAAAACCACGGTGATGCTGGGTAAAGGAAAGAAGCGCGAGAAAAATTCTGTTTGGTCAAAGGCTTATGAGTCCAACGATGACCGCTCTTGGGCCTATGCCTACTTGGTTCATCTAAAACCGGGAAAGCTTGCCTACGATATCAACGGAGACGGAAGGCTTGAGGTGGGAGTTGCTACCTATGATTTGGGTCTTCTTATGGTTCGAGACATATTAATTTTCACTGTCGAAAAAGACCAACTAAAGTTACTTCAAGAACAGGGGCCATACGATTTGGCCGCTGATAACAGCGTCTTCTAGGGTATGGTTCTCCTACCCTGACGATGGTGCCCGAAAGAGGACTTGAACCTCCACA
>JBEIHA010000086.1:0-10753 GCA_040381635.1 Pseudobdellovibrionaceae bacterium | reverse complement strand
GGCTGGAGTTGCTGAAAAACGTCCGCGATCAATACCCTGATCTTTTGTTCATGATGATCACGGCTTTTGGTACGACCGAAACCGCGGTCGAAGCCATGAAGCTCGGGGCCTACGACTACATTACGAAACCGTTTAAGATCGACGAAGTTCGCATCGTCATCGGTAATGCTCTTCGTTCCAAAAATTTGGAAGTTGAAAACAGATCACTCAAAAAAGAGCTGGGCAAAGAGTACAGCTTCCAAAGTTTGGTGGGTAATTCGGAACCCATGCACCGCATTTTCGATATGGTTAAGCGCGTGTCGGGTACACCCACCAATGTTTTGATTACGGGCGAAAGCGGTACCGGTAAAGAAGTCGTCGCCAAGGCGATTCACTTCAACGGGCCACTAAAGGACAAACCCTTCGTGACCATTAACTGCGGAGCTATCCCTGAAAATTTGATGGAATCCGAAATGTTCGGTCACAAAAAGGGATCCTTCACCGGCGCGGTCGTTGATAAGGTCGGTCTTTTCGAAGTGGCCGACGGCGGAACGTTGTTTCTAGATGAAGTGGGCGAATTGCCCTTAAGCATTCAGGTCAAGCTTTTGCGCGCGATTCAAGAGCGCATCATTCGCCGCGTAGGTGGTACCGAAGATACAAAAATCGATGTTCGCCTGATGGCCGCGACCAACCGTGACCTCGAAGACATGGTTAAGAAAGGCTCGTTCCGCCAAGATTTGTTCTATCGATTGAACGTGATCAATATCCGCACCCCGGGTTTGAGAGAGCGTCCGGAGGACATTCCGCTTTTGGCGAATCACTTTTTGAAGAAGTACAATGACCGCTTACACAAAACCATTGGTGGAATTAGCGCCGAGGCGATGGAAATGCTTAAGAAGTACGATTACCCCGGTAACGTACGAGAGCTCGAAAATATTATTGAGCGCACCGTCGCTCTCGAAGGTGGCGCGACGATTCTGCCTGAATCCTTGCCACCCTTCGTGAACACTCCGTCTGGGCGCAAGATGGCGAGCACGCACGAAATTCAAATTACCGAGGAAGGCTTGGACCTGGATAAGGTCATGGGCCAAATCGAAAAAGAGTTACTCATCAAGGCCATTCATGCCGCAGGCGGTGTGAAGAAGAAAGCGGCCAAGCTTCTCAGCATCACCTTTCGATCCATGCGCTATCGCGTGGAGAAATATTCGCTCGGCTCGTTAGGGGATGATGATCTTGAAGACGAGAGCGCTTAGTTTTTTCTTAATCCTATTTTCGTTTCCCTCCGCGAGCACGGGCGCCGAAGGTTTCAACACCTTCGCTTGCCTGCGTGATCTTCTTCCTTTGACCGATCATGGCGCGTACCAACGTAAGCGCCGGGACGTGGAAAGACCGTTCATTACGGGCGACAAATACATCGTTTTTCCCGAGGTGCGCGCACGCAAAGTAACTGGTTTTTATGTCTACGATCGTGGCGGCGCCTACTTTTATGACACCATCGAAATTCGCGAGGAGGGCGGAATCCGCACTTTGCCCATCTCTGGGCTGGTCGAGGCTAAAGAGCGACCGCTTTACCAGATGGTCGCGCAGCCGGGCGGCCTGGAGACTATGACCATATTCTACATGCCTGGATTCAAAGTCGGAGAGACTAACTCCAACGGACCGGTTGCTCTTGGTGCCTCGGTTTTACCGGTGGTGGGTGCGTTCATATCACGACCCGAAAAATACGATTACGTATACCAAAGCCCTCAAGATATTTCCGACTCCCGTTTACAAGAGTGGCTAGTCAAACATAAAGGTGGACGTGCGCCAGCTTCCGAACAAAAGATTGCCCGGCAAATCGTATCCCTTTCGTTGAAGGTCAGAAAGAACGAAAACGAACTTTGGCGTCCGCTTAAACAAGAGTTACGTCTAAGGCGAGCTTGGATTGGGAATCATAATATCGATAATCAAACCTTTAAAGAGATCCGTCGCGCGATGGATGGATCTTGTAAAGAGCAATAAAGAGCCCAATTCGGCTGACCGGTGTCTCATTTTTAGACGCTAGCTTACCGCCGTTGCTGCTTAAATTCGATCTCGCTGGCCTTTGCCGTGCAACTCTGCCTCAGCAATGATCCGCCTTATGTTGTTTATCTCAGTCTTACTTTTTCAGGCCTCGGCCCAAGCGCAAGGGACATTTATGTTCTCGGGCCGAGCGCCAGCGCCGGAAGTCGCGAGCGAAGACGACAACGATGATGACACAATCGATGCCATTTACAAGTTAGCGGCCCGTAAGCCGAAGCCGGCCGCGCCACGCGCGGTTTCTCCAAATGAGAGAGCGCTGCGCTCGCCGGGTCGAGCCGTCGCCCGCGGTGAGAGAAGACCACCCGCTGAAGATATCGAAACCGAAAGTAGAGCCTCTTGTCCCAGTGGAAACTGCAGCCCGCAGCGGCGCGCGACCCAAGGCCGACACATTCAAGTTTACGGTGGTCGCGTGATGAGTACCGCGAGAAATATGGCGACTCCGATTTGGGCTCCTTTTGCTCGCAGTTTTGAGGCCTGCGCGCCAGGTTGCCAACCTGTGCAGATCGGTATTCATCGTGAACCTAATGGTAGAAGGTCTTGCCATCATTCGGCGCGTGCCATCGATGTGGGCGCGATGGTGTGCGGTGGCCGCATCTATCGTGCTATTGATAATGGCCGATTCGGTCAGATGGTTTCATGCATGCGCAGCCGGTTACGTACACTTTATCGTCAACCACACCGCCGTCATTTAGGCGCGTCGCAGGCTCATTACGATCATGCTCACTTCAGCATTGGTTGTTATGGCGGAACATTTTTGTAATGCTAAATGAAGGGGTAATTGTGAGAAAATTGACTTTGTCCTTCGTCTTGTGTTTGGGTTTTACCGCATGGGCGCGGCCCGATGCAGTCATCGCCGACGAAAAAATATCAGATCCCGAATTGGCAGAAATCCGCATTAGCGTTACGGACTACGGTGAACCGACTTTTGCGCCTTACCAAATGAAAATCACAGTGTTGTGTAAAGACAATCGAGTAAGCAAAACGACGGTCGTTCCTAAGTGGATTCCAACCCGCCCGGCGCAAGCCATTTGTGCGTGGGGCTCACATACGTACGATTCATCAAGCAAAAAATTATCCGTCACCTTCAGCGAAGCGGCGATGGTTGTTGGCGATGCTCCCTGTGAAACCGCACCGCCCAAATCGATGGATATCAAAAAAGTTTGTGCACGTTGGAACAAATAGTCCGCAAAGCGTTAAGCAGTTGTCTCATTTTTAAACAATCCCAAAACATCAGAATGAACTAAACGGCGTCTCATAATGAGACGTCGGGCCTAAGCCCTGCAATGTTGTATTGAGATGAAATCAAGATCTCAATTCCGCTTGCTGGTAGCCGCTTTTGTCCTCCAATTGAGTTTACCCCAGGGCCAAGCCCTTGCTAGTGGTGGATCCTTTATGTTCGGCGTCAGAATCGAACCTGAGCGTTCGACCGAAGCCGCGGCACCATGCACGGGCTGCCGGGCGACTCGACCGGCAAGGATAGCCGCAACTTCAATTTCTTTCCGGACACGCGGAAAGAGCTTGGGTGCGACCTGTCGCTCTCAGTTCATTAGTAGTGATGGCAATTACGGATCGGTGGGCCGCCAGATCGCGACCTTGATTAATTCCGAGCCCTATCGTGGACGATTTATGAACAACAGCTCGCTACGCGCGATCTGTCCTCGATATTCAAGTTTAAGTGCGGAGCAAAAAACACAGGCTTGGGTTTGGTTCTGGATGGTTTTAGCGAACGAAGAATCGACCTGCAATGCCTCATTATTTCACGCCACCCACTTGCCTAACGGACGTCGATTAAATCCTAAGCCCGGCTATGGGCTATTCGCGGCCGAACTGTACCCGCAGCATCGCCAATGGCGCGGACGAATGTGTCAGGGCAATATTCGCCAATCTTCCACACAGGTGAACTGCGCGGTACATACCATGGCCGCCACCCAGTTGGCGCGAGGGCGTGGCGTCTTATGGTCGGGTAGTTATTGGGGCCCGGTGCGAAGGGTGAATCGACAAATCATGCCAAACATGAGAGGATTTAAGTCATGCTTCTAAAAATCGGTTTCCTAAGCACAGTCCTTTTTTGTTTAACGACTTCCGCGTTTGCCCAGACGCCGCTGCCCGGGCTAATGCATAAGTCCTATAAACTGAAATCATTCGCTAAAACTTTTCGCGGCAAGAAGACTGAAACACGAACCGGCCGCGATCGCTTTTGTGGAGAGAAAATCAAGCCGAGTCTGCGCGAGGCCGACGGTAAATTGTCCTTGGAGCTCAGTGCCTCTATCGGCTTCGAGTGGCGTAACATCGACGATAATCCCATCGAAATGGACGACGGTTGCCGTTATCCAGTGATTCAGAGAATTGAATCCGGACGCGAATCTTCAACTTTAATTTTGATCAATGCCGAGGACTGTGGCCGTGGCAAGCCGGTGGTAGGGTCCCAACGAGACACTCTGCAATTGAACGGCGCCCAAATCATTTACACTTCTGAATCTGTCAAAAAGGATGGCGGCCATTCTTGGCGTGTGGACGAAGGCAAAGAGAGCTTCACCTGCGTTTGGACCGCGTCTGAATAATTAGTTTTTCCCAAAATAGCGCTGTATATACTATCCCATCAAGTCCATTCTAAAATAGTTTGCGGTCCGCTCTTTGCTCCTTTATGCCGTAGCTAATCATTAACGAGATCACACGAAGCGGACGGCTATGAAAAATTCAGTTTTGCTTATTATATTGTCACTTTTGATGCCCGTACTGGCGCAAGCGGCTCCTCAGCTTGTCGCTATAAACATCGCCGATGTACCGGCCGGATCCATCGTGATCAAAGAACGAGAGCGCGCGCTTTATTTCAAAATTGATGAAGGCCGTGCCATTCGTTATCGCGTGGCCGTACCCCGCGCGAGCATGCGTTGGTCCGGACGGGCCTTTATCGAAAGCAAACACATCCGCCCAGCTTGGTCTCCGCCCGCGGTAGTTAAACGTGCTAACCCACATTTGCCCGACGTTATTGCTGGGGGCGCGCCGGGGAATCCGATGGGTGAAGCCGCACTTTTATTAAACCTAGAAGAGATCGCGATCCACGGCACCAGTCGTAGCATGCGCGGCTCGATTGGGACCGCAGCCTCCTTCGGCTGCATTCGGATGCTGAACGAAGACGTGCTCGATCTCTATGGTCGCGTGCAGACGGGAGCACCCGTCTACATGGTACCCTAAACCTGTTTTCTAATTGGTGTTTTCGATCCAAGTTTCGATTAACTCGAGATCGCTTACGGTCAGGGCACCGCCCGTGGGCATGTTCTTAGGACCACCGCCCTTTGTGCTTCCCACGAGTCGGAAGTAAATCGCACTGTTGGCGGCATCGCCCCTTTTCAGTGCGCCCGCCGTGACCATCTGCTCTTCGGTGAGTGTGTGATACGCATGGCAATTGGCGCAGTTTTGTCGAAGGATAGAGCGAACCGCGCTAAAGCCAGGACTGCCGCCAATTTCTGAATAGGTGTCGGCGTCCTGGGAATTGGAATTCTCGGACTGCACGCAAGACGCGCTAGCTAGGGCGATAAGAATGAGCGGCAGCAGTGTTTTCAACACGTTTTACTTCACCTTTTTTACGCTGGCGGCCGTACGTTTAGCATCGGCCAAGGGCAATTCTAAATGCACTTTCACTTCGTCTTTTACGCCGACGCCCATGTAGCGAACACCGGTGATTTCGATGTCGGAAAGCTTCATCGGGAACTCAACTTTGACTTTCTTGCCGTCGATTTTGTAGGTACCGGCGACTTCCGTTTTTTTTCCACGAATTTCGATGGTGGCCGTGCCTTTGCCGTCTTTACCGCTGGCTTTGATCAACTTAGCTCGCGGGTGCTTGCTCACGAGCAGGTAGTCTTTGGTGTGTTTGTCGCGAAGCGCGATTCCGGTGTCGAGCGTCTTTAAATCGATGGTCACGTCTTCGGCCTCAATTCCATCGGCAGTCCTATGAACCGTGCCCGTCACTTTTTTAGTTTGTGCTTTGAAACTGCCAGCCGGAGTCAGCGTCACGTCGATTTGCAGACTGCTCGCAAAGGCCAACGGACCCATCAGCAGAGTTGAAATCACTAGAGCAAAATTCGAATAGAGAAAGCGTTTCGCCATGATTGTCCCCGTTTAATGTTGATCCAAGTCTCAATTGTAGCTACGCTTTTCGCATTATGCCATTTTTTTACCTCTTGTTCGGCTTGCTTGTTCCAAATTTGGCCTCGGCCTACCCTGAGTTTATTGGCTATAAGTACAGCACTTGTCTGACCTGCCATTACAACGGTCAGGGCAACGGAGCATTAAACGAATACGGGAGAGCCCTCTTCGCGACAGAAATATCCTCGCGCAAACTGGCGGGCAGCAAAACTGACGAACAGCTGGGCGAGGGCTCGGGCTTTTTGCCTGGTAAGTTGCCAAAATGGCTTAAGCCTGGAATCAAGGCACGTAACCTAGTCTATCGTCCGAACCCGGGTGGCGAAGGCGAAACACGTTTCATTTTGATGCAGGCCGAGGTGAACGCGGCTTTTCTGTTTGATCAAGAGCAGAAATTTATTTTTGTCGGCTCTTACGGCCATGCTCCTATTCCTAATCGGATCAAAGGGCAACCCGCCGCAGCCGACACCAACGAATGGATTTCGCGCGAACATTATTTTCGTTGGATGGCCTCAGAAAGCCTTTGGATCTACGCCGGTATGATGGACAAGGTTTACGGCTTGCGCATCGTCAATCACACGGCCTACAGCCGCGCGCGTACGGGCTTAGCCCAGAACGATCAAACTCACGGTTTCATGTTTCATTACATCAAGCCATCCTGGGAATGGACGACTCATCTGTTCGGTGGAAACTTCTTTCAGGACGCCGATGTCCGCCAAATGGGCGCGTCGATGATGTACGAATATGAAGTCGCGGAAGCTTGGCGCTTAGGAATCTCAGGGCTCTATTCGCTCAACGAGTTTGTGAATAATCGGCGCTTAGGAATTCATTCAAAAACGGGATTAGGGTACGGATCGTCTTTGTTGTTTGAAACGGGATTGATCAACGATGCGCCTAAAAAGGGCGATGCGCGCCTGGGGTATTACGTATTTTCGGAAGCTCAGCAAAGATTAGTCCGTGGTTATCACGTTTTTGTGTCGGGGCAGATGTACAAAGACGATATGAAAACCGGCCGACCCGATCTTATGAAGACCAGCTTTGGATTTTTGACCTTCCCAGGCCTTCGCTCCGAATTCCGAATCGAGATTGAAAATACGCGGCAATTGAACACTTCCGCCGACGTCGCAAAAGAGGGATGGGGGTTGCTTGCGCAAATCCATCTCTCGCTGTAGGGGTTACTTGAGATGATTCATAAATGGATTTTATTGATCAGTCTGATTTCAGTGCATGCTCACGCACAAACGAAGTCGCCGTCGAAGAAAGCGTCAAAATCTTCGTCGGGTAAGTCCGCAACGCAAAAGGACGCTACTCGTCCCCCGATGCCGAATCAGTTGCAGTTTCGTATGGGCGGCGTCATCTGGCAGGAAAACATCAAAGTTCGCAACGGCGCTTCCCAAGGAAATATGGAAACCCAGTCGCAGGGACTCGTAGGAAGTTTGGCTTACCTGATACCTACCGGCGGCCGCACCTGGTTGCAAACTTACGCCGTGGATTTTGGTTTTGGGGCGATCAAAGGCAAAGGTCGCTCAGCGGCGATTGCGGATGAATTAAAGGGTCAGTTGTGGATTTTAGGCGGATTTACTCCCGGAATCATCTACCGGACTTCGCCGATCAGTGCCGTAGGACTGATGTTGCCCTTCACTTACCGCATGATCGAATGGAAATTGAAGGACGGTAGTTCCTTTAACCCAGAAGGAGATAGCTCGTTCTCGGTCGGCATTTCCGGGGCCTACATCAATCAACTTTCAAAAAACAATTATCTTTATTTGTCGACAACCTACCAGACCAACTGGGCCGCAAACGTGTGGAATTTGTCTTGGCAGTATAAATTCTTTTAGTTTTTTAGCGATCGACCGGATTTCGTTTCAATCAAATTCCGAGACATTAAAATCTTGCGTGTACCGAATGGTCCTGCGATCGAAAGGGCCCGTTCTAACGGATAAAGCCAGCTATAGTACAGCGGAAAACGTTCGGCCTCGGGCTTGATAACGGCGTCAATGTAATCCAAAACGCTAGTGGCGCAATTGTTCGACAATAGACCATAGCGCACCTTAAAGCTCTTGCTGGTGAGCGATTCTAGCGCCGAATTCAGCAGCGCGGTCGCTTGCACAGAAGAAAGCTTTAGATCGAAAACTTCAACTTTATGTTTTAGTTTCTCAACCGACCATAGAATCACCTGTTGGCGGGACATCGTGCGAATGCCGATCGGGTAGCGTTCCATGTAGGCGTCGACCAAATTGTATTTTCCGGCTTTCGGCGGAATCCCTTCGGGAGAGATCACTAGATTTGAGATCTTCACCGTTTGACCCGCCCGTTCCCCAACTTGTGGGGTCAAATAGACCGAATTTTTATCAACGAATTCGAATATCAAAAAGACGTGAAATACTCCGGGCATGAACTCTTCAAATGCCACCTGGACTTTTTTTAAGCCGTCTTTCGAGACTTGGGCGGTCCAGTATTTACCTTCGTGTAAGTAGTTGGAAAGGCGCACGGAATCCGAATTTTTTTTGAGCGGCGCCAGCGGGATGGATTTTCGGTAGCGGCAGGTGTCCACGCACTGGCCGGTGAAAGCGCCAAAGTTGAACTTGTTCGGACCTTCCAGAAGATCAGTGCCAGTGTCATCGCACTGGCAATCAGGCGACGGGACCGCCAATTCCGCGGTGGCTAAGGGGGACAACGTCAGGGCAAAAAATAGGAAAATATAAAAACGCATCTTAGGCGAATATCATGCGCAAGATTTTCGCTCAAGACCGGGCGCTGATCAAAAGGCCAGGTTCGTAAAAAATTATTTCCCGTCAGGGTCTGGTTAGGAATCGAAGTCGGCGGTGGAGCCTCTAAGATCTCGAATCAAGGCATAATTTCAAAATGCTTAAGACTTTTTCAACAGTCATTTAGCGACTTACTTCTCAATTCACCCTGAGGTTAATATGGAACTTCAATAAATTTGGGCGGGTTAATTCATGAATCTAAGTTTCATTCTTAGGCCATCGGTGATTAGGGCGTACCTGTTACTTGGACTGATTCTGGGCCAAGTGCCTGTGGGACACGCCAAGATCGTCGGTCTCTTCGATAAAGACGGGACCTTGAACCATGACCGCGGGCCGGATTCGGCGTGGGTGACACACTGGTTGCTCAAAAGAGTCGAAGGCGTTTATACGGTGGCTCAACAAGTACCGAACAAAAAAGTTTCGGTTCGTCTGACCGATCCCGCACATATTGAATATTTTCGGCAGAACGTGGGTACGACCATCCTAAGTGAGACTTCAAATGGTGTAGAAGTACGCTTAAGTCTTCCAGACCAGCTCCGACTTTCCTTCGAGGAATACCAACGCATCGAAAAAAGCCTATCTCGCGCCACCGACAACGAGGCCAGCCCTCTTGGCGACGTGCGCCCGTTCTTGCTCGATTTCGACCCGGTCAACCCGGGCCGTGAGCGGCTGATCGTTCCGGGTTATTACCGGAAGTTTGACTCCACCTTCAAATATTACCGGGCTGCGACTGGAAGTAAGATTAAGAACTACATCCTCAATGATTATGAAGATGCAAAAAACCGACTGCGATTTCTGGGGCCGGATTACACTTGGAAGGGCCGCGCTTTTCCGCTCTTTAAAGCCTTGATGAGTGAGCCTAGCCAAATTCGTAATGTGCACATCTTCACTTCGCGCGGCCATCGTATCGCCGACTATCATGCGTTTTTTGACAAGCTCGAAGAGGACGGTGAAATTGCCTATTCGAAATCCGAATTGGGCGAAAAGCCCGTGATTCATTCCCTGAATTTGCCCGAGTCACGGATCTACGGGACCAATTTGACCGAGAAAAAAGTGACGGCCGTAAAACACGTTCTCGACGCCTTATATCAGTCGGCGGGTGACAAGCACTGGGAGCCCGCGAATATGCAAGGGGAACCGGTAGAGACCAACATGCACACCATCATCGTGGCCGAAGATGACCCCGCTTATTTGGATGCCATCGCTATGCATATGTTTGACGCCAGTGGGGGATATCTGGGCAACCAGGTGAAACTAGTCTTGTTCAATACCGGCACCGACGAAGAGGTGGCGAAAGCCAGATTCAATCATCGCTGGACGGTCTTCTATTCGCCGCGAAAATACCGAGCAGCCACGCAAGCCGAGATTGATTTTTGGACAGCCGAAAGCAGTCCCAAGAAAAAGAAAGCTCGCTCTTCGAATTGCGAAGCTCTAATGAAATCAAACGGAACGGGTAAATAAGAATGCGTACTTCAAATCCCATAATTTTTTTGGCGTTGGTTTTCTTTTCATTGGTTTCTACGTTCACCATGGCCCTTCCACATCAGGTTCAAGACGGTGACTGCGAGCTCCAATTGGTCTCAAAGGCCGACTACGAAGGCAGAGAAAGCTCTCGGCCCTGGTTGACTGATGAATCGTTGACCGCTGCTGATGCGGTCTATCGTGATTTTCTTTACGAAGCTTTTGATTACTTAGTCGATCACTACCGTTGGCCCAACGAAGACGTGGCCGAAGTGATCTTTGAAAATGCGCAAAGCAATTATCTTAAATCTAATCCGGAAGCGAAATTGCCAAAGATGGAT